>JAYZHY010000092.1:0-10999 GCA_036166115.1 Pseudomonadota bacterium
TCATAAATTTCTTTTTTTATTAATTATAATTGATTGAAATAAAATAAAGCTTCGGTTAATTTAAAAGCATAATCTAAGTACAATTTAATTTCAGATTAAACTGGAAAATATATTAATTAAATAATTAAAGAAGAAACTTTATGATTGTTGAGAAAATTTGGACAGCCAATGCTTTCAGAAATTTTAACTATCTGATTGTTTGCCCTGAAAGCGGAGAAACTCTCGCTATTGATCCCCTTGATCACCAACAATGTCTTGAAATAGCTAAAAAAAATTCATGGAACATTACACAAATACTAAATACTCATGAGCATTGGGATCACATAGGTGGTAATGAAAGTATAGTGAATGCTACTTCCGCAAAGATTATCGCCCACAAAAATGCGAAAGATCAAATCCCAAATATCGACAAAGGTGTCAATCATGGCGATATAATTAAAGTAGGTCGTTCAATTGAACTTGAATGTTTAGATACGCCAGGGCATACAATGAGCCATATTTGCATGCTTTCTCATACTGAAATACCCGCCCTTTTCAGTGGAGACACATTGTTTAACGCAGGTGCAGGCAATTGTCATAATGGCGGTGACCCTAAAAAATTATACAAAACTTTTACCGAACAATTAAATAGGCTCCCTGTGGAAACCCAAATCTACCCAGGTCATGATTACCTAAACAATAACCTCAGATTTACCCTTGACAGAGAACCTGAAAATCAAACTGCCTTAGAAATGCTCAATAAACATAAAGATGAGGATCCAACAAAAGTAATAACAACTCTTAAGGATGAAATGAGTTTTAATACTTTTTTTCGTCTACAAAGTCCTGATGTTATTAACAAACTGCGTGAATCTTTCCCAGATCTTGATAAAAATCCTTCGCCAGAAGCAGTCTTCTTAAAATTAAGAGAATTAAGGAATCATTGGTAATTTAGAGCAACCTATCTCTTATTTCTTCTAATGTGTACATTTGAGATTCGTTTGGTGCGTAAACTTGCCGAATGGCCAACCATAACCAATATATTGCGTCGTAGAGTCTTTTTTGAGTTAAAAATTCGTTGTATAAATATCGACTCTTATTTCCATAATATTCATCCAAAAGCAATAAATTAGATGCCTTATTAAGATTATGATAAGAACTGATGGATGCCAACTCAAACATTGGGTTGTTATCAAAAGCATATTCCCAATCAAGCACCATTAATCGCTCGCCCTGAATAAGATTAGAACTATGAATATCATTATGACAGCAACATTGATCTTGTATATAACCCAAATCCGTAATTATTCTTATACATTTAGTGGCAAAACCACAATAATCAGATTGATCTTCTAGATTTGACATATAATTTTTGGCGATTTCCCTTGGATCAAAAGAGTGACCAACTTTTGGTAGAGCATGAATTTCATGCAATAATTTTACTAATATCTTAATCTTTTTTGGATCATGAAAGTCTTTTTCTAGCCAAGAAGATCCTCTGATAAAAAGAGTCACCAAAATCCCATGTTTACGGTCTTCAAAAATTACCTCTGGAGCTAACTTTGCTCTTGCTGCATTATTTAACACCAAAGATTCTTTCAAACGATCTATTTTTAGATCTTTTGTGTGATTATCATCAATTCTTAATACATATGAAATGTTGTTTTTTTGCAGTTTAAATGAACGATTAGTTGAACCCGGTAATTGGATTTTTTTTTGAATTCCATTTGAGATTGATTTTGGTATAAGATCAATCGCCTCATCAATATTTATCATATTTTCTTACTCGCATAACTTCGCTTCCATGCCAACAAACCAAAAGGGATCAATATTATATAAACCACAAAAAGTAGTGCAGTTGCGTGTAAATCACGAGACCAATATACTGCAACAAGGAACAGGTCAATAACAAGCCAATACCACCAATTCTCAAGCACCTTTATTGCCACTAAGTAAGTTGCCCATATAGAAAAAAAAGCTGTCAATGAATCCAAATATGGAAATACCGCATCACTGTAGACCGATAAAAAATAACCACTTATTAAGGAAAGCAAAACAATCTTACAAACAGCTAAGAAATGAACTTTGACTGACCAACTGGAAATAGCTAGAGCTGTTTCATTTTTTCCTTTTGACCAAGAATACCAGCCATAAACCGCCATACCAAAATAGAAAAAATTCAAGAGTGACCCCACATAGAGCTTCACTCCAAAGAATAAATATACATATATCAATGAACTGACAGCTGAGCACACCCAACAAAAAATATTTTGCCGAATAACCAATAACAGATATGCAATGGCTAAAATTACAGCAATACTCTCCATGACTTAGCTGCTAAAACCTCATTTGATAGGTTAAACCGATTTGTCGGGGGTCACCTTGTCTTGTATAGAGTTTACTAGGAAAATCTGGCGGTTCATTCCCAAAATAAAACCCTCGCACTGCGTAATTTTCATTTGTTAGGTTATTAAACCATAACTGAAGAGACCAATTTTCTGATTCATACCCAGCACGAGCGTTAAACAATCTAAAGCTTTTGGATTTTTCGTTATGGCTTACATCAAAGTAAAAGTCATCCCTTGCTGAAGCTGACATCATAATGAATAAACCACTTGGGTAACGATATTCCCAACCTCCATTAATTGAATATCGAGGTGCATGTGCCACATCTCTATTTATCAAACTTATATCAACCCCAATATATTCATCAAATCTCGCTTTAAGTAAACCCAAATTAGCATACATTTGAAATTTCTCATTTTTAATCCAACGAAGATTGGCCTCCAAGCCTGATGCCTTACCTTTGGCTGCATTATCAGTAAAAAATATAAATGAGGAAGGGTCATTGGCAATCAACTGCATCGATGTCCTGACCTGCTGATCCCGTCTTTTACTATAAAATAAAGCACCATCTAATCTTAGTTGCCCATTGTAAAGAATTGATTTAATGCCAATCTCGGCATTCCAAAGGATTTCCTTATCAAACTCTCTTTTCCCACTAGGGATAACACCTAAATTAAAACCACCGGCCTTAAAACCTTGAGTAAAACTTAAGTAAGCGTTCACATTTTCTGAATAATTATTTGAAATACTAATTTCTCCACCAAGCATAGTCTTGCGTGGTTTCATGTTTAATTTTGATGAATCCAGATAATCCACGCCCCGATTCTCCAATCTAAGTCCTAGAGTTAAGAGAGTTTTTTCATTAATACCGAAATTCATCTGACTAAATACAGATGTATTTAGAGACTCATATTTGCTATTAAAATCAGTTTCAAGTGAATCCTCATAAACATATATTGGATCATTATATACCCCAATATTGCTTGTCATTAAATCGTCATCAAGCTTCAAGACATGCACACCAAATAACCATTTTTCTGAATCCGAAAAAGATTCCGTTTTCTCCTTAGAAATAAACCTAATTTCCTGTGAGATAGTCTGTCTTTTTCGTCTATTTTCTGAAAAATAATCGTATATATAAGGAAACCATGAATTCTCATTCCCCCAATCAGCGTCATAAGAGAAAACCATTTCTGAATATGCAGTAGATGTTATAGATTCCAATGCATACCAATCACTTCCATTGTACAAAGACTTAAATGAGCCGCCTTTACTTCTTTGTGAATCCTTTCCTGGTTTATCTGAGAGCATGTTCAGGGAGTTGTTAATGGAAAATGCATCATAACCGTCATCTATATCAACAAACATTAATGTTAAATTAAACTGCCAATCCTCACCCCCTTCCCAAAACAATTTTGAACGAAATGTCGTCTCCTCTCTTTGATTTGTATTGTCACGATTCAAGAATGAGTTTTTTCGGAATCCATTGCTTCGGTGCTTATGAAGACTTAAGCGATATTTCATATTATTTGTCATCGCTGTGGAGCCGCCAAAAGCCAATCCGCTTGCCACTTCATCATCTTCTCCAACTCTCATTTGAAACTTACCAGAAAAATTAGATGTAGCTTCTGAGCTCTTCATGTAAATCAAACCAGCAAGGGCATTTGCTCCGTACCTGGAAACTTGAGATCCTCGTAATATTTCAATCTGTTCAACATCAAACAATGTAGCTACAGAACCAATACCACTGAAATCTATATCATCAATCAAAAACCCAATTGATGGATTCGGTGCACCCTCATATTGTTCTAGTTCACCTATACCTCTAATTTGAAAATAACGCGGTCGATTACCATCTCCTGACCAAGTCAGATTTGGTATTGAGAGTATTAATTCTTGAAAGTGTTGAGTCGATGATTTTTCAATAAACTCTTTGTTTAAAATGCTGATGCTTGAAGGAATATCGATATCTTTTCTTTCTCTGTAATCTGCTGTAACAACAACTTCATCTAAAATGTCTTCAGCGAAACCATCAGAAACATGAAATACCAACAATAAAGATAATATTATTTTTCGTATTGAAATTGCACTTATGATCATGAAAATCTCTCTTCCTACGCCAGTATTAACTGGTTCAGGTTCGAAGGGTTTTTGGTAAGATATTTAATACTAAACACCCCAAATCTCAGGTCTAAAACCACCCCCGGTATATCTGAATCTTACAGTAAAATTTATTTATTTTGCAAAAAGACTTATAACTCTAGGCGCTTAATTAAGCTCGAAGTATCAAAACGCTTGCCACCTATACCCTCAATCTCTTTATAGAATTCATTCACCAAAGCAGTAATTTCGAGATTTGCATCAACACGGGCGGCCTCATTTAAAGCAATTTCAAGATCTTTTCGCATCCATTCCACTGCAAAGCCAAAGTCAAAATCATCATTTATCATCGTTTGCCAACGATTTTCCATCTGCCATGATTGAGCTGCTCCTTGAGATATTGCCTTGATAACCGCTGCAACGTCCAGATTTTCTCGCTTGGCGAAGTGCAAACCTTCTGATAACCCCTGAATAAGACCGGCAATGCAAATTTGATTAACCATTTTTGCCTTTTGACCACAACCAACTTCTCCGATTAATGTGCAAGCCTTTGCATAACAATTCATAACTGGCAATACTTGATCAAAAACTGCTTGGTCACCACCAACCATAATCGTTAATTGTCCTGACTCTGCTCCTGCTTGACCGCCGGATAATGGGGCATCCATAAAATCTAATTCTCTCTGTAGGGCCGTTTCATGAATTTCGGAAGCTAGCATAGCTGATGCAGTTGTATGGTCAACAATAACGGCCCCTTTTCTAAGCCCATGTATCACACCTTTATCACCTAATATAACTTCCCGTACATCATCATCATTTCCAACGCAGGTAAAAACGATAGAAGACTCCTTGGCTGCCTCACAAGGAGAATCCGCATAGTTGCCCTTGAATTCATTGCACCATTTTAAAGCTTTTTTTTCTGTTCGATTAAAAACTGTTACATGGTGGCCTGCTTTAGCGAGAAAACCAGCCATAGGATAACCCATGACACCCAAGCCAATGAACGACACCTTCATTAATATACCTTTAAGTTATTGATATTTGTTACCTGTCTTTAAATTTAGGGGTTCTTTTCTCAAGAAAAGCACTCACACCTTCTTGAAAATCCTCAGAATCTATCAACGATTGCTGAACTGGAACTTCCATATCATAAGTTTTAGCCCAAGAACTGCTGTTTGCATACCTCATTATCTTCTTTGTCGCTCTTACCGACAAAGGTGCCTTCTTGGCTAAGCTCTTAGCCCATTTAATGGTTTCTTTATTTAGTTCTTCAGGTGGCACCATCTTATTCGCCAAACCATATTCAATACAAGATTTTGCATCAATTCTCTCGCTCTCAATACATAACTGGAAAGCACGTCTATACCCTAACTGATTAACTAAGAGCCAATTCATACCACCATCAGGGGCTAAAGATATGGTTGTAAAAGGAGCCAACAAAAAAGCATCATCTGCCATGATCAATAAATCACAGTTTAAAGCCAAAGAAAGACCTATGCCTACTGCGGAACCATGGATGGATGCAATTACTGGTTTTTCTGCATTGCTAATTGAGTCGAATATAGGTCGATACTCTTTATTCAATACCTCCTGAAGCGATTTTTCTGAATCATGTGTATCTTTTAAGTCTGCTCCGGCACTGAAATTCCTTCCGTTGCCATTTAGAATAATTGCCCCTACTGCCTTATCTTCTGACGCATAATTAAAAGCAAATAATAAGTCGGAGCGAAGAGCGGCATTAAACGAATTCATCGCGTCAGGACGATTTATAGTAATAACCGCAATTGATTCATCCTGATTGTATTCAACGGTTTTTAATTTTTTCATATCTATCCTTTTTACAGAAAAAATTCTACACTCTCAAATCATAACTTTGAGTTTAGAAATTTTGGTTTACTTTTTGTCAAGGTTGATTTGGCCGCTTCCATGTGATTGGGTTGAGTCATTACTTTCTGCTGTAATTGTGCTTCCAGCGATAAGGAAAACTGATCATCTTTGAGCCAAGCCTCATAAAATAGTCGTTTAATAGAGCGAATAGCATCCGGAGATTTATTTGAGACTTTCTTGGCCAATTCTCTGGCTTGTTCGAGAGGATTATCTTTAATAGCCGTAATCAAACCTAACTGCAGTGCTTCCGAGGCATCTTTAATTTCAGCTGTCATAGCTATTTCTATAGCTTGATCCATTTTCATCAAGTTAGGCAATGAAGTCATAATTCCCATATCAGGTATAATCCCCCATTTAGCCTCCATGATTGAAAGTGAGGTATCTTTTCCTGCGTATCGAATATCAGCACCCAAAGCAATCTGTAATCCTCCACCATAAACTGCTCCATGGAGAACAGCAATAACCGGTACAGGAATCTCACGCCAAACATAGGCAGCACTTTGGTAGTAATTTGATAATGAACCCTTGCGAGGTTTCATTTTATCGACAAGAGTCGAAGAAGAGCCTTCTCCAGCTAACATGGACAAATCTATTCCCGCACAGAAACTTTTTCCTGCACCATGTAAGATAACTGCTCTAAGAGAACTATCCTTTGCCAATTGGTCACCGACCTCAATTATAGATTCAAACATCTTGTGATCTAATGCGTTATGCTTGTTTGGTCGATTTAACTCTACTTCAGCCACACCATCTTTAATATTAGTAATAACTCTATCGCCCATTTCTTTTCTCAAAAATTTATTTACCCAAAAAAATAATCCAATTAAGCATTTGCTTTAAGCGCATAAGCCCATCCCATTTCAGCTAATGGTGCAACAGCCTTAACAAGTTTCTGTGCTTCAATACTGGCTGCAGTGCCATCTCTGACCCTTCCTGCGATTCCTTGCAAAATGGCTGCAATACGAAAGAAATTATATGCCGAGTAAAACTCTCTATTTTGCAAACCTACTGCCTTACCCGTCCTTTCACAATATCTTTCAATATACTCGTCTTCACTTGGTATCCCAAGACCTTTAATATCCTTGCCAAATAAACCTGTTGATCCAGCCCCTATATCGGGCATTTGCCAAGCAAGCAAATTATAAGTCAAATCACCCATTGGGTGACCAACAGTCGATAACTCCCAATCTAGAACACCAATTATTTTTGGTTCAACTGGATGAATAATTAAATTATCAAGTCGATAATCACCGTGAACAATACTTGAACTCTCATCATCCGGAATATTTTCTGGTAACCAAGACATTAATTGATTCATGGCGGGAATCTCATCGATTTCCGATGCAACATACTGCTTAGACCATCGTGAAATTTGGCGACTAAAATAATTCCCAGGTTTACCAAAATCAGATAACCCTATATCTCTAATATTAAAATTATGCAATTTTGCTAAACTCTTATTCAAATCATCATAAATTGCCGCTCTCTCATATGGGTTACTGTCAGGCATATCAAGATCCCAAAATATTCGTCCTTCAACAAACTCCATGACATAAAAGACTGTGCCAATTATCGATTCATCATCACAATATACATAGGGTTCTGGAACAGGAAAATCCACTCTATTTAGAGCCTGTATCACTCTATATTCTCGATCAACAGCATGAGCAGATTTAAGCAGGTTGCCTAGTGGTTTCCGCCTAAGGACATATTTTTTCGTTGGTGTTTCAATTAGATAAGTTGGGTTGGATTGGCCGCCCTTAAATTGTTTAACATCTATGGGACCTACATAATTTTCAACAGCAGTTTTAAGATATTCATCTAAGCGCATCACATCAAATTTATGAGGCTCTAAAACATCTCTTGTGCCTTCGAATCTTTTTTGTCTATCACTCATACAGATTCTGTCTAATCCAAGAAAAAGTCTGGCACAAGATCAACGCCAGGTTCCACTGAATACGCACTTAGATCTGATACACCTGATTCAAGTAAGATTTCATCATCAATACAGAATTGGCCAGTAAATTCAGTGCTTTTTTTGGTTAATATACAATAAGCTGCGTCTGCCATAATTTCAGGGATCCTTGAGTGCTTTATCATCTCATCTCCACCTAATAAATTCTTCACGGCAGCCGTTGCGATTGCAGTTCTTGGCCATAACGCATTAACAGCAATACCTTGTTCTTTGAATTCTTCAGCCATCCCTAAAACACACATGCTCATTCCATATTTAGCAATAGTGTAAGCACAGTGAGGTGCAAACCATCTGGCAGTTAGATTTAGGGGTGGCGATAAATTTAAGATATGCGGATTATCAGATTTCTTTAGATATGGGATACAAGTCTTTGAAACCAAAAATGTGCCTCTGATATTGATTTGTTGCATCAAATCAAATCGTTTCATCGAAGTTTTCAAAGTTGGTGTCAGTGAAATTGCACTCGCATTGTTTATACAGACATCAATACCACTAAACTTCTCAACACCTGCTTCAACAGCGGATTTAACTTGATCTTCATATCGTATATCACAAATAACCGGTAAGGCCTCTCCTCCTGCATTGTTAATTTCTTCCGCCGCTGAATAGATGGTGCCCGGTAATGTTGGATGCGGTTCCGTTGTTTTAGCCGCAATAATTATGTTTGCGCCATCTTTTGCTGCGCGCTTCGCTATCTCAAGACCTATACCTCTACTGCCACCTGAAATAAATATTGTTTTATTTTTTAAATCACTCACAAATTCATCCTCATATTTTAAAGAAATTAATTACAATTATATTTATTCTTGCTCGACTTCTTGCCAAATTTTCTCGATCCACGCCCTTATTTTAAGCGCCTCTTCCCAGCGATCCGACAATTCCTCTTGATTCTTATCTGTCATTGCATATGGACGAGGACCCAATTCACATAAGAAAATAAGCTCAGCATTCTCATCATTCCTATTACGCCAATTCTTTATTCCCTGCTTCCACCAATTTTTAAATTGTACAACCCATTCTTGATGCTGAGGAAAATCAATCTGAATTTGAATTTGTTCACGATTTGCCACCCTCCCTTGTAAGCAATCAGATCTTCCTAGAATCCTATTCATAAATAATTCATCTCTTTTTGGTAAAGGTAATCTTAATTCTCGGTCTATCACAAAATGAGATAAATCTGCACACAATCTCATTTCAGGCACCAAATCTATCAATTGGATCGTAAAGAATAGATCATTTAAGAGGCTGTCTCTATGTGTTTCAAAAAGAACTTTTATTTCTAATTCCGCTGCTTCATCCATCCATCTTCTAACTAAAGGGATTGCCTCAATAGGTACTAAGGGAGTCACACCACTAATAATCTTAACTAAAGAAGCATTAAAATCCTTAGCCATTTTCATCAAAGGCTTCATATCAGAAGGATTATGCGGGAAAGCATTAACCATACACTCAAGATTAAATTCTTCATAAAAATCTTTTGTTTCTTGAAATTGCTCAATCTCATGAACAGCTAAATCAATGCAGATACCATCAAATTGAGCTTTTTTTACCTTCTCAAAGCTTTGTTTGATTGTTGGCTCAGTTTTACCAGGTATGCGTTGTTCCATACCCCAGAGCGATTGGTATATTTTTAATTTTTGCAAAACCGAGCCTAAGAATTAAAAAGAAGTCAAAAATGATGCGGCATTACCACCAGAAACTTCAGCTTTTCTTGCAGCAAGCAGGTACTCGTGACCACTTGGGCTGATATCATCATGATTGTCAATTATTCTGTTAACTCGCTGCTTATGAAAGATCTTCAACTGAGCTTTAAATGGAACATGATGTTGAGAATTACTACCGAATAGTTGTTGGTGCTTAAGAGGAAGCCTGTACCAAGGTATTGTCATATCTGAATGATGCGCATTGTGAAAACCAAAGTTTAATACCAGCCAATTCAAAAAAGGAATGTGCATAGAAATTGGATTGCTAAATGTATGTTCCTGTTCCCATTCAAAATTACCTTTTCGTTCAGGCTTTTTATTACTATAAAGAGTTAAATTATAACTGTAGTCATGCTGGATACTATCCATAAACCTTAAGACTGTAATCATTAGTAAATAAGCAATAATATAACAAAGAGCAACTTTTGGGTAATTGATGGAAACGTAGATAAATAAAGAGCCCCTAACAAACAGAACACTTAAATTTCTAATTCTCTGATCACGTCTTTGAGGGATAATAAACGAACAAAAAGCCATAATAGTATGCATAATAATTTCATGCGCTGGGATATAAAACCATTCTAATGTTTGAGTCAGCTTTAAGATTCTTGGGTGCTTCCTAAAAAAACTCTCATAGTCAAACCATACTACATCATCATTATCAACATGATGTCGAAAATGTTTATATCTAATATCCTCATAGGTGCCATAAGAAGCCCCGCAGAACCAAGTCAAAACCCTACCAAGATAAGTGTTATGTTGCATTTTTTTAAAAATAAGATTATGACCACATTCATGCACAAGATATGCGGCAATAATCATGCCGTGCGCCAACAACAGTGTGCAAATTATATTAATAGCTATATTTGGATGAAATAACCCAACGATGCCTATGATGTATATAACTATTGAATACAAAAAGGCAAAACCGTTATACATCAAACTGTCTTTCCCGATAAAGCTTGTATTGATATTGCTCATAAACTAATCAAATCATACCAACCAAAAA
>JAYZHY010000093.1:0-2506 GCA_036166115.1 Pseudomonadota bacterium
ATTGACGAGGGAGAAAAACCTGCCGTTCCATCGGCTATCCTTAAATATCACTGTACAGAAATGGGACGAAAAGTGGCAAATGATGCAATGGATGTTCATGGCGGTAAAGCAGTAATGATGGGACCAAAAAACTATATAGGTCGAAGTTTTATGGCTACTCCAATAGCCATAACGGTTGAAGGGGCTAATATATTAACTCGCAGTCTAATTATATTTGGTCAAGGGGCAGTTAGATGTCACCCCTTTGTTCTAAAGGAACTTGAAGCCGCTGAAGAAAAAGATCAAAAAAAGGGCTTAAAGAACTTTGATAAAGCTTTATTTGCTCATATTGGATATGCGATTAGTAATTTATCAAGATCATTGATTCTTGCAATAACACAGGCTAAATACAGCAAGTCTCCTGTAAACACTATTACAAAACGTTATTATCAACACATTAATAGATACAGTGCAGCTTTTGCGGTAGCCTCTGATTTTGCCATGCTCTCACTTGGCGGAGAACTCAAAAAAAAGGAACTTTTATCTGCAAGACTTGGAGATGTGCTTAGCTCAATATATTTAGCCTCAACAGTTCTAAAACATTACGAGAACCAAGGTTGCAAATCAGAAGACCTACCTTTGGTTGAATGGTCAGTAAGAACTCAAATGTATGAGGCGCAAGAAAAACTTCATAATTTCCTGAATAATATGCCAAATAGAATACTGGCGTTCTTTCTAAGGTGTAATATTTTCCCACGAGGTCGCTCCTACTCCCCTCCATCTGATATATTAACCAAGAAAGTAGCAAATCTAATTACCGCGACAAGTAAAAGTCGTGATCGGCTCAGTGAATTTGCATATACAACTCTTGAGCCGGGAAATCCATTAGGACTGCTTCAAGAAGCACTTTTGCTATCAGAAGATGCTGCGCTTATAGAAGCAAAACTTAATCAAGCAAGAAAAGATGGAATAATTCAAAGCAGTTATCTCGGGCATCAAATCGAAGAAGCAAAAAAACAAGGATTACTGAATACACAAGAGATAGAAAAAATTAAATTAGTTCACCAAAAAGTTTCCGACTTATTATCTGTGGATGATTTTTCACAGAATGAATTTGGTAAAAAACAATAAATATAACCACTACTTGAATTGGAGAAGAAATTGATTAAAAGAAACTACATCTTACTTATACCTTTACTAACTATGATAGCGTCATGCAATCAAAATAAAGAAAATAATCAAGTAGCCGTTGAGAACAATGAATTCGTAGCATCGGCCCCAAAAATACAACGAAATGTTGCGCCAGAAAATGCTGTGGTGTATTTTATTACGCCAAGTCCAAACGCAGTGGTATCAAGCCCAGTAAAGGTGGAATTTGGTGTAACTGCAATGGAGATAGTTCCTTCAGGACAGAATACGCCATTAACAGGTCATCATCATATTATTATTGACGCAGATCTTCCGGATATGAATTTCCCAATTCCTGCTGATGAAAACTACATACATTTTGGTGATGGAAGCTCAGAAACAACTCTAAATCTAGATAAAGGAGATCATACATTGCAGTTACTCATAGGCGATTATCTTCATATACCGCATAATCCTCCTGTGTATTCAGATAAAATTACCATTACTGTAGAATAAACTAAGCCTGATTTTTATATTTAAATTACATAATAATGAAGAAAACTAACACACCAATTGGAATTAGCGGTCTTGCTGCATACATACCACCATATCGAGTATGGTTAAATGATTGGTGTGAATGGACCAATAATCAATGGCCAAAAATTAGGGAAGTAGTCGGTCGAAGTTTTAGACTGCGTGGCAACCATCAAAGTGTCTATACAATGGCTGCAACAGCTGTTATACGATTAATTGACCAATACGATATTGATCCCAGCAAGATTAAGTTTCTTGCTTTGGGCACCGAATCCAGTACAGATAATTCTGCTGGAGCTATCATAATTAAAGGCATGGTTAATCAAGCACTCATCTCAAAAAATAAAACTCCAATTCAAAGAAACTGTGAAGTGCCAGAGTTTAAACATGCTTGCTTAGGAGGAGTTTATGCCATGAAAGGCGCGATAAGACACATCGCATTTGATGGCGTAGGAAGTCAGGCGATAGTAGTTTGCTCAGACATCGCTGAATACCAAATTGGAAGTAGCGGTGAACCAACACAAGGTGCAGGTGCTGTGGCAATGCTAATTGAAGAGAACCCAAAACTTGTTGAAGTAGATCTCAAAAATTCGGGCTCAGCCTCAGATTACCGAATTCTTGATTTCAGAAAACCAATGATTCGTTTTTGCAGACAAGAAAGAAATCTCAAGCAGCAAGTACAAGATTTTCCTGTTTTTAATGGTAAATATTCAACCACGTGTTACCTGGATGAAACACTGCATGCTCTAGATGACATGTACAATATAAGAGATTTAGATCCTATCAGCTACCTCCGATCGTTAAAAACTGTATTTATGCATCGCCCTTATCGAAAGATGCCAGAAACTGGGTTTGCCGTTGCTTA
>JAYZHY010000094.1:0-8302 GCA_036166115.1 Pseudomonadota bacterium
GAAACATCACTCTCCTTTCTAACTGTTGCGCAATACCTTCAGCTACCAATTGAGCATCTAATTCTGGTTTACGGATCTCTGAAATATTTACACGAAGATCATTGATGTGCATTTTCATCATTAAAGCTAAATTAGCTCTTAGATTTTCAATATCTTCACCTTTCTTCCCAATAACTATTCCAGGTCGTGCTGTCATTATTGTGATATTTGCTTTTTTAGCTGGCCTCTCGATACTTATCTTGCTAATAGAAGCATCTTTAAACTTTCTCTTAATATAAGTTCGCACCTCATGGTCTTGTTTAACATACCCAGGAAAATCCTTTGTATTCGCATACCACTTAGAACTCCAATCTTTTACGATGCCTAATCTAATACCTGTTGGATGTACTTTCTGACCCATAAAACTCTCTTTTATTTATCATCGCCTACGCGAATTGTGATATGACTGTTGCGTTTTATAATTCTTTCGCCACGACCTTTTGCTCGTGCCTTAAATCGTTTAAATCTTGGAGCCTCATTAACTTCTATAGCTACAACTCTTAACTCATCTATATCAGCTCCATGATTATGTTCTGCATTGGCAATCGCAGAATCTAGTAATTTTTTAACTATATTCGAACTTTTTTGCGGTGAAAATATAAGAATCTTTATTGCTTCATCAACACTTTTACCGCGAATAGAATCCCCCATCAGCCTCACTTTTTGAGGCGATATACTTGAATATCTTAGAGTTGCTGCTACGTTCATCTATTTTCTCAATATATTTATGTTTTACGATCGCCTGAGTGACCTTTAAATGTTCTAGTCACTGCAAATTCACCAAGTTTATGGCCAACCATATTCTCTGAAATAAGTATTGGTACATGCTGTCTGCCATTATGAATAGCAATTGTCAGTCCAACCATATCAGGTAAAACCATAGATCTTCGTGACCAAGTTTTTATTGGACGCCTTGATTTCTTTGCATTTGCCTCAACAACTTTATTAGCTAGATGCGTATCAACAAATGGGCCCTTTCTTATTGATCTAGGCATCTATCCTTCCTTTTTTTAAAAAAGAATTTAAATCTATATTATTTAACTCAATCTTCATTTTCTTTTCCTTCGTCGAAGAATCATGTTATCAGTACGTTTATTTGATCTGGTCTTGTATCCTTTTGTTGGGGTACCCCAAGGACTCACAGGATGCCTGCCGCCAGATGTTCTTCCTTCGCCACCACCATGTGGATGATCTACTGGGTTCATGGCAACGCCACGAACTGTTGGCCTAACACCTCTCCATCTTTTTGCCCCCGCTTTCCCTAGTTTCCTTAAATTGTGCTCACCATGTCCAATCTCACCAATCGTCGCCTTACAATCGACATGTATTTTCCTTGTTTCTCCGGATCTTAACCGAACTGACACATAAGACCCTTCTCTTGCGGCCACTTGAGCAGTTCCTCCGGCAGATCTCACTAGCTGACCACCTTTACCTGGCTTCATTTCAATATTATGAACTAGTGTTCCAACTGGAATGCTTTTTAAGGAAAGAGAATTACCCAATTTAATTGGTGCATCATCACCTGATAATACCTTTGAACCAACTTGGATACCTTTTGGAGCTAAAATGTATCTTCTTTCACCATCTAGGTATTTAACTAGAGCTATATGAGAGCTTCGGTTCGGATCGTACTCCAATCTTTCTATTTCACCCGGAATACCATCCTTATCACGTTTAAAGTCAATCATTCTATATTTTTGTTTATGCCCTCCACCTTGATGACGAACTGTTATCCTTCCAGTATTATTTCTGCCACCATTCTTTGATTTTTTTGCCACTAGCTGATCAAAAGGCTTACCCTTATATAAGCCGGGAGTTTTAACAGCTACCTGGAATCTTCTTCCTGCAGAGGTTGGTTTTGATTTATGTAATGTCATTTCACTTACCTCTGATCTTCCTTATTCAGGACCTAGGAAATCAATCTGACTTCCCATTGCTAAAGTTATATAAGCTTTCTTCCAATTTGCTCTTTTACCCACCATATTGCCTCGGCCTTTTTTCTTTCCTTGGTAATTTATGGTAGTTACATTATCTACCTTAACTTCAAATAGGTGCTCAATAGCTTCCTTTATTTCTTGTTTATTAGCGTCCACGCGCACTTTAAAAGCAATTTGATTGTGTTCTTCGGCCACAATTGTGGTTTTTTCAGAAATATGAGGACCAATAATTACCGTCATTAATCTTTCTTGATATTGTATAGAGTTATTCATGAGATGCGCTCCTCGATCAACTTCAATACATCAACACAAATAAGCACCTTCTTGTGTCTCATTAAACTGGCTGGGTTAATCGAATTAATATCACAAATATCAATATTCTTTACGTTCCTTCCAGACAAATATAAATTTTCATCAAATGCTTCATTAATTATAAGAACATCATCTAAATCTAATTTTTTGAGAAGTTTTAATAAATCTTTTGTTTTGGGTTGTTTAATTTCCATTTTTTCAACAACCATAACTCTTTTTTGTCTAAATAATTCCGAAAAAACTGAACGCATTGCAGCACGATACATTTTTCTATTAATTTTTTGATTATAATCTCTCGGTTTTGCGGCAAATGTTCTGCCACCACCAACCCATATTGGGCTTCTTATTGTTCCGGCTCTCGCTCTACCTGTTCCTTTTTGTCTCCAAGGTTTTGCTCCGCCACCGGAAACTTGAGATCTGCTCTTATGAGACTTGGTGCCAGCGCGACTTCCGGCCAAAACTGCATTAACTACCTGATGCACCAGAGATTCATTATATGGCACAGAAAATACGCTATCAGCTATATCTACATTCTTACTATTTTGAGTCTTTATTTTCATAAATCTTAAGTACTCTCTTTTGTATCAGCAAGATCATCACCTTTAACAGATTCTTCAAGTTCTGTTGAGGTTTCTTCTGACTGGACTTCTTGTGATTCTTGTACTTCCGGTTCTGTTGAGGTTTCTTCTGACTGGACTTCTTGTGATTCTTGTACTTCCGGTTCTGTTGAGGTTTCTTCTGACTGGACTTCTTGTGATTCTTGTACTTCCGGTTCTGTTGGCTTCTTAATCGTAATTTTTTGATCTTTACTCTTAACTGCTAAGTTAACTATTACTTCTGAACCTTCATGACCTGGTACGGCCCCCTTGACGAGTATTAGATTCCTTTCTAAATCCACCTTAATAACATCCAAATTTTGAATCGTACGCCGAACATTGCCCATGTGTCCAGCCATCTTCTTTCCCTTAAAAACACGGCCTGGAGTTTGATTCTGGCCTATCGAACCAGGCGCTCTATGCGATAAAGAATTACCGTGAGTTGCATCTTGCATACTAAAATTATGCCTTTTTACAGTCCCAGCAAACCCCTTACCAATTGTTTTTCCAGTAACATCAACTTTTTGACCTTCTTTAAAAATATCAACCTTAATCTCCATACCTACTTCAAAAGCATCTACATCACTTTCTTCGCAACGAAATTCATTTATATTTTTTCCAGGTTCAGTTTTAGTAGCTGCAAAGTGCCCAGCAACAGTTTTAGATAAACGATTAGTTTTAACAGTTCCAGACGCCATTTGAACTGCATTGTAACCGTCTGTCGTTAAGGTTTTTAGTTGCGAAATTCGGTTTGTTTGTGCTTCAATTACTGTCACAGGCACAGACGCACCATCTTCTGTAAAGATTCTGGTCATTCCGCATTTTTTTCCTATCAACCCAATTGCCATTTTGAAACCCTTATGTTAAATAACACAAATACTAAAACCTTCTTGATGCAGCACTATACTTTTTGATTTCCATTTCCCTTAAACATAACAAAGGGCCAGTCATCATAGTTTTTATCTCTATGTAATTGAACTGACCCCGTCTGGATTAATCCAGGCCCAAGATTTGCCGAGCACACTTCATTTTTTTTGAAGCGACCTATATCCGTTTTGTTAGATTCAATCTAACTAACCTCAATTTCAGCCGACTCTTGGAACGGCTGAAATTAGCCGACCATTATAACGTGAGAATCACTGCTATCAAACAATTAATGACTTTTTATGTATTTTTTTAATGATTTTCTTATATTTAGGGCTAAATTTGACTAATTTAGCTTAATTTGAACATCAACACCTGCCGGTAACTCTAATTTCATTAAAGCATCGACAGTTTTGTCTGTTGGCTCAACTATATCCATAAGGCGCTTATGCGTTCTAATTTCATATTGATCTCTAGCATCTTTATTGACATGAGGTGATATTAATACTGTAAATCTTTCCATCTTCATTGGCAATGGAATTGGACCCTTTACATTAGCGCCTGTCCTTTTGGCTGTATCTACAATCTCCCGTGCAGAGGAATCAATCAATCGATGATCAAATGCCTTTAATCGTATGCGTATATTTTGATTTGCTGTCACAATAATTTTCCTTCTGTATTTTCAAGATTTATTTAATTTAGTAATCATACTGTTTTATTTGTAATGATATCCGATATATTATTTGGAACAGTATTATATTTTAAAAACTCCATAGAATATACTGCTCTTCCCTGTGTCATTGATCTTAGATCAGTTGCATACCCAAACATTTCCGCCAATGGTACTTCTGCCCTAATTATTTTACCTGCAGGAGCATCCTCCATACCTTGAGGCAATCCTCTTCTTCGGTTCACATCACCCATAACATCACCCATATATTCTTCCGGAGTAACGACTTCAATGTTCATTATTGGCTCTAATAAGACTGGCTTGGCTTTTTGCGATCCATCCTTAAATGCAATCGAAGCTGCAATCTTAAAAGCCATCTCACTTGAATCAACATCATGATATGACCCATCATAAAGTGTGACCTTTACATCTACTACTGGAAATCCAGCAACTACTCCGTTTTCTATTTGCTCTCGAACTCCCTTGTCAACAGCAGCTATATATTCTCGAGGCACAGCACCGCCAACTATTGCATTAATAAATTCATAACCTGCTCCAGATTCTTGTGGTTCAATCTTTAGAAACACATGCCCATATTGCCCACGACCTCCAGATTGTCTTACAAATTTACCTTCTTGCTGAACTGATTGTGTTATCGTTTCTCTATATGCAACCTGAGGTTTCCCTACGTTAGCATCAACACTAAATTCACGTAACATTCGATCTACAATTATATCTAGGTGCAACTCACCCATTCCTGAGATTATTGTTTGCCCTGACTCAGGATCTGTATGCATTTTAAAAGATGGATCCTCTTTAGCTAACTTCTGTAAAGCAATTCCCATTTTTTCTTGATCGGGTTTTGTTTTTGGCTCTATCGCAACAGAGATTACAGGCTCTGGAAATTCCATCTTCTCAAGAGTAATGACATTCTTTGGGTCACAAAGAGTATCTCCTGTTGTAACGTCTTTTAGACCCACAGCAGCAGCAATGTCTCCTGCGAGAACTTCTTGTATCTCTTTTCGATCATTTGAATGCATTTGCAATAAACGTCCAATTCTCTCTTTTTTCGCTTTTATTGGATTATAGACCGTATCACCTGAGCTCATTACTCCTGAATAAACCCTAAAAAAAGTTAAATTACCCACATATGGGTCTGTAGCAACTTTAAACGCAAGTGATGCAAATGGTTCTTTGTCAGATGCACTCCGGCTTGATTCTTTTTGATTATCTAGAATACCTTTTATTGGGGGCACATCTTTTGGAGAAGGCATATAATCAATAACAGCATCAAGCAACGGCTGTACTCCTTTATTCTTAAAAGCTGACCCACAAATTGCAATAACTATTTCGCTGTTGATGGTGAGTTTTCTTAAACCATTTTTAATCTCATTTTCGTTTAAATTTCCTTCTTCCAAATACTTTTCTAACAATCCCTCATCTGCTTCCGCGGCTGATTCGATCATAAAATCTCTCCACTTTTCCGCTTCTTGTTTAAGATCATCAGGAATATCTTTATACCTAATATCCATATCTTTATTCTCACTATCCCAATATAGTGACTGCATTTTAATCAGATCAATTACACCTAAAAACTCTTCTTCCTTAAGAATGGGAATTTGAATAGGAACTGGCTTTCCTCCAAGCCTATCTTTAACTTGTTCTAAAACTCGATAAAAATCTGCTCCAGCACGATCCATCTTATTTATAAAAATCATTCGGGGAACACTATATTTATCTCCTTGGCGCCAAACTGTCTCAGTTTGCGGTTCCACACCACCAACTGCACACAAAACTGTTACAGCACCATCAAGAACTCGTAAACTTCTCTCAACTTCAATTGTAAAATCAACATGCCCAGGCGTATCGATAATATTTATTCTATGCTGATCAAATTGCTCATGCATACCTGCCCAGAAACAAGTTGTTGCTGCAGATGTAATTGTGATTCCTCGTTCCTGCTCCTGTTCCATCCAATCCATAATTGCGGCGCCATCATGAACCTCACCAATCTTATGTGAAACACCTGTGTAAAAAAGGATACGTTCAGTTGTTGTTGTCTTACCAGCATCGATATGAGCCATGATACCTATATTCCGGTATAGCTCTATAGGAGTTAATCTTGACACTGAGATATATAGAAAACTTGGTGTTTTCTACCAACGGTAATGTGAGAAAGCTTTATTTGCTTCAGCCATTCGATGAGTATCTTCTTTTTTCTTGATTGCTGTCCCGCGATTTTCCGCTGCATCCAATAATTCATTCGCGAGTCTGTATGCCATTGATTTCTCACTTCTTTGTCTTGCCGCTTCAATTACCCATCGCATAGCTAATGTCTGTCTTCTTATTGGTCTTACCTCAACCGGAACTTGATATGTTGCCCCACCAACACGCCTTGATTTCACCTCTACCATTGGTTTAACATTTTCTAAAGCTTGTTCTAACAACTCAACTGATTTATTATCATTTTTTGTTTCTTTCTCCGATATATGATCAAGAGCGCCATATATTATCCGCTCTGCTGCCGACTTCTTACCATGGCTCATTATCATATTCATAAATTTGGCTAATAACTCACTACCATACTTTGGGTCTGGTAAAATTTTCCGTTTTGGTGCCCGCGTTCTTCTTGACATCTTGTTTCTCTCTATAGAATTAGATAATTATTTGGGTCGTTTTGTCCCATATTTTGAACGGCCCTGCTTACGATCACCTACGCCAGAACAATCCAGAGTTCCGCGAACAGTATGATAACGGACTCCGGGAAGATCTTTAACTCTTCCACCACGTATTAATACCACAGAATGTTCTTGTAGATTATGACCTTCGCCACCAATATAACTTGTTACCTCAAATCCATTTGTTAAACGAACACGAGCAACTTTTCTCATGGCTGAGTTTGGCTTCTTTGGTGTAGTGGTATAAACACGCGTACACACCCCTCTCTTTTGAGGACTGCTTTGTAATGCGGGAACAGTACTTTTGTATGTTTTAACTTTTCTCGCGCCTTTCACTAATTGATTTACAGTAGCCATAAAATTCTCTAATTAAATATCAATACCCAAACAAAGGAAAAGGTCTGCATTGTATTGATCGTAAACATCAACTGTCAAGTCAATATATCTTTTATTTTAAGTAAATTTAACAACTTAAGTGCTAACTTCTTCATCTTTTGAATCGATACTTTCTTTTGTTTCTTTGGCTGTATCTATTTTTTCAGCTTGCTTAGCATCTTCATGCTCATCTTTTTGGGTCGATATTTCATCTTCAAGGTCTTTTAATTGTTCAGCCAAATCTTGCTCTCTTGTCATTCTTCTTTCTGCATGATGTGCAAATCCAGTGCCTGCCGGAATCAACCTTCCAACAACAACATTTTCCTTTAACCCACGAAGCTCATCTTTTGTACCACGAACCGCTGCTTCAGTAAGCACTCTTGTTGTCTCTTGAAATGAAGCGGCTGATATAAAAGATTCAGTAGCCAATGAAGCTTTAGTTATTCCTAATAATAGAGGGTCAATTTTAACTTCTTTTTTTCCTTTCCGGCTAAGCTCAGCATTAATCTCATATAAACGTGATTTGTCTATTTGTTCTCCTCGAAGATATCTACTGTCGCCTGGATCATCAACTACAACCTTTCTCAGCATCTGACGAATAATCACCTCTATATGCTTATCATTAATCTTAACGCCTTGAAGGCGATAGACATCTTGGATTTCATGGATTAAATAACTGGCCAACGGCTCAATGCCTTGAAGACGCAGAATATCATGGGGCACTGGTTCACCTTCTGCAATAATCTCACCACGAGAAACTTGCTCCCCTTCAAATACATTCAGAGTTCTGTAATTATAAATCAACTCTTCATGACTATTACCTTCTTCGTC
>JAYZHY010000095.1:0-4861 GCA_036166115.1 Pseudomonadota bacterium
ATTTTCAAGTTTCAGCCACACTTCTGCACCAGCCACATCACTATACTGCGGTGAATATTCTTATGGAGTTCGTCTAATATGATCAGTGATTCGATCATCGGCTTCAAGGATAGAATTTGGTAATGTCTTATTAATCATTATCAGCTTCTTTCCTTATTATTAATTATAGGAACTGAATTAAACGCATTCTGACAATATCTGCATATCATTCTCAAAGGTATTTGCTTCAAGTGGCCCAAAAGAGAATCTAATAAACTTATCTAATGGACTGCCAGAATCGCCATCCCTTGTCATATCGCATAAATATCCTGGCAATATGCCCGCATCATGATTAAATAATCTCTCATTAAATTCATCTGCAGTTAATCCGTTAGGCAATAACCCCCAATGGTAAAAACCACCGTAACCTGTATATAACTCAAATCCTAATTCCTGTAGACCTTTTGCATATCTTTCTCTTTGAGATTTATAGAATTCACAAACCGCCTTTCTCGCATGAGCGACACGATCCCTCTGAAGCAATTCTGTAACATACAACTGTGATGTTCTGGATACACCCCCCATACCAAAAGAAGAGTAATTTCTGAATAATTCAATATGCTTTTGAGCTGCAATAATCCATCCAACTCTCATACCTGGTACCTGTAACCCTTTAGTAGCAGCACCAATAACAAAGATATTTGTAGCATCTATATCATTAACATAACTGATAGCACTCATCGGTTCTGGGTCATTATAAAATTCATAAGCCTCATCAAACATTGCCCCACGTCCAGGTTGGCTGTATTTCTCCACTAGCTTCTGTAATCCTTCAGGATCTAAGGCTACGCCAGTTGGATTGCATGGATTGCTCTTAAGCAATAAAACTCTATCAGTACCTTCCATTGGTTCGATGTCATAATCACTGTGATTGGGCCTAAACTTATTATCAATATTACTGGGGATGATATGCACTTTTCGATCTAACAGTCTTAACATATCCCAATATGGGGTATATTCTGTCTCTTCTAAAGCCACACAAACATCAGATTCAAGAAAAGCCAAGTTGGCCAATAAACCAGGTCTCCCTCCAGCGAATACCGCAACATGTTCAGGTGTAATATTTGCCGAATAATGATCGTTGTAATAATCAGAGATTGCCTGTCGCAACTCAATTTCACCTGTTGCTTTTGGGTATTTTAGATCTAATTTATTTAAGGAGATAGATTCTGGTAATGAGGGCCCGTTTGGCAATTGGGAAGTTAATGGATAACCTTGTGCCCAAGGATGTGTTCCGCTGTCTCCCATATATTTGGACGTCGCATCAGTGAATTTAAACAATGTCTCATATACACCCATAGGTGGAAATTCAATTAACATAATTTTTCCTTTGCAGTTATAAAAACTTGAAAGTATACTGCGAGCTTCATCACAGATTGAAAAATTTTATCACTTTTTTTTTGCTTTTTTCTAAAAAAAATCAAAATTTTTTTCAAAAAAAACAGCAACTAAAAAAACTAGAAAGATAAACTCTCCCTCAACAAAGAAGAAAAATGAACAAAGAAAATATAACTCCAGATGCCTTTGGTTTGGCTTTAGGTTACCTTCTCCTTGGATCTTTTTGCGGCCTTTCACTTGATTTGCTGGCTAAATACCTACTGCAAGATTACTCGCTAACACAATTCATATTCATGAGAAGTCTTTTCGGAGCGATTATTTTTCTTATCATTGCACCTTGGTACGGCGGGTTAAAAAGCATGCAAACACAGAAATGGGAATTGCATCTCCTGAGAGCGATATTATCAATTATTGCAATGTTTGGATTTTTTTATGGGGTAAGCCTAATGCCATTAGTCAATGCATTGACACTAGCCTATACCGCACCAATCGTTGTGACCGCTTTATCAGTTCCCCTTTTAGGTGAATCTGTTGGTCGACCTCGCTGGATAGCAGTTACAATTGGGTTTTGTGGGGCATTAATCATATTAAGACCAGGCTCAGGAGAACTTTCGATAGCATTGGTTGCGGTTCTAGCCGCTGCCATCAGTTATGCCTTATTGGCCATCACAGCACGTAAAATGAAAACAGAAACCACTATCGCCATGTCGATGTATGTACTTGTAGGTCCATTGGTAGCATCGTTATTTTTCCTACCAAACAATTATATTGCACCAACCTTTTCCGATTGGTTGATATTCTTTTTGGCTGGATTAACTTCCGTTGGGACCTGGATAGGTTTCATCAATGCATACAAGAGATACTCCCCTGTGGCACTTGCTCCATTTGAATACTTGACGTTAATTGGGGCAGCTCTGGCTGGATACTGGATATGGCAGGAAACGCCCGATAAATATGTAGTAATAGGAGCTATGGTGATTGTTAGTAGCGGCTTATTTATAGCATATCGTGAGATAGGAAAATCCTCATCATCTCTTTACCTCAGGGGGTTTAGAACGACTGGTATCAGTATTATTAAGCGTAGGCTTATGCGTAAGGAGTGAATTGAACTTGATGCGCTTATTGCATCAAGTCCAAAATCCTATCAACCCTTAAAGTCACTTTACTTATCACTTCTGCAGAAAGTCCTATTTGTTTTTCAACTTCATCATAATTGCGTTGCTCAATCGCCTCTCGAACGGCTGGAATAGTTTTTACCCCATATCCAGTATAAAACCCTGGTGCATAAATATAATGCCTATACCAATTCCTTCCCGGCAAACCCTCTTCACGGGTCATCAATTGCTCAACGGTATATAACAAATTATTTATTTCTTTGCTGCTTTTGTTATTCGATTTCGCAACTTGATCAAAATCTTCAGCTGATTCCAGCAATCCAGATAATGCATTCTTTAAAGGTGAAAAATTAAAGTACGGAACCTCTGGTCTGATCTTGGGAGGAATTATTGTTTTGTTCGGATCTAATGCGGCTGCATAAGTGCCATCGTTAATCATATTGTTTCTGTCTTTGGTGTGTTGACGCATGCTTTCTGCGAGTTCTTCTAACTCTGAGATATACAGACCGATATTATCTGCAAATCCTTTGAACTCGAAAGGTAAACGATCAGAGTTAGACAAACGCAATGTTGCTCTCCCAGCAACTTGCGCTAAAGAAACTCCATAAACTAATCCTGGATCTTTCCAAGCAGTATAATGCTCATAAGTATCGTAAAGTGTATGATAACTCCCATCATTTCCTTCGCCTCTAAAACTAATGTTTGCAGAAGCAATACCTAAATGCTGCAAAAATGGAGTGTAATCTGATCCTGAGCCAAGTGGACTAATCCTTAAATCATTCCTGTTCTCAGCTTCTTTTCTTTTTTTCTCAGAATCGCCATTGATTTTCAAGTAAGCTCGTTTTCTTTCCTTAATGGTAATATTCATTCGTGGATCTTTAACTTCATCCATTATTTGATTAAAAAACCTTTCAAGCACATGGCTTCCACCAATGTTTACAAAACCTCGCGAATTGCCATCGGTATTTAGGTATGCCACTGCATGCTTTTTTAATTCATCGGCATGATGTTCTGCCCATTCTGTTGAGCCTATTAACCCCACTTCTTCTGCATCCCAAGCCGCATAAATTAAAGTTCGTAATGGCTTTGCTCCTTTATTAGCCAGCATTGCAACCGACTTTGCTTCAGCCAGTAATGCCACCAATCCAGATATTGGATCTGCTGCACCGTGATTCCAGCCATCATGGTGATTGCCTCGAATAATCCACTCATCCGGAAACTTTGTGCCTTCGATTCTTGCAATTACATTATAGGCAACCGTGTTCTCCCAATTAAACTGAACATTTAAGCGTACTTTTGCTGGTCCTGGCCCCAAATGATAAGTAATGGGTAAGTCTCCTCTCCATTCTTGAGGTACAACTGGTCCTTCCATCACGCTCAATAATGGCAAGGCATCTCGATAAGAAATTGGCAACACAGGTATCTTTGTGATGGTTTCAACATCCTCAATTTTTAATCTTTTGGCTGATTTTGTAGCACCGATTCCTGGAGTTAACACATCTCCTGGATAAGTTGGCATGTCCATTACAGAGCCACGTTGAACACCACTATCATTCTTATAAGGACCCTTCGGATAAACATCACCCTTACCATAACCGTCATCAGCCGGATCCGAATATATGATTGTAGCTATAGCACCTTTCTCACCTGCAAGCTTAGGCTTAATTCCACGCCAAGATCTGCCATATTTTGCAATGGCAATTTTTCCTTTTACATCAATTCCGTGACGTTCTAGAACCTCGTAATCTTGAGGCATTCCATAATTGACAAAAACTAACTCGCCTTCAACTTTCCCGTCAATAGAAAAAGCATTATATGGGGGCAATAAATTTTCACGAACATAAGTACTTGGATCCTCAGCTAATGATTCCTCATTCAAAGAAGCCTTGTACTCTACAGGTGACATCAAATCCAATTCGAGAACCTTTGGTGTAGGAATAAGTATATGATATTCCTCAATCTCTACCTTAAACCCCCATGATTTAAATAAAGAAGCTAAAAAATCTGCATTTTCTTTAGTGGCGAGAGAGCCCACATGATGGGGCACTTTGGATAATTCTTTTAGCCACTCATCCATTTCCTTGGCATTGATATTTTTATCATACTCGGATTCCAGTCTTCTTTGTTTCTCAGAACCCAGGTTGTCAAATCCTAAAATATTTTCTGCGCTAGAACCCTGATAGATTAGAATAATACATAATGTAAAAAAAACGTTTTTCATGCAGTTCTCCAAATTTTTTATGAAATTAATGCTCTAAATTCTTTAAGAAATTGTTTAGCTCTTGATAAATTTCTCGCACCTAATCTTAGTAATAATTTTTGACCGCTCGACAATGCCTCTATATCTGGATGAGCAAACTCATACAAAT
>JAYZHY010000096.1:0-2703 GCA_036166115.1 Pseudomonadota bacterium
CAGTAATATTTCGTCCGACTGTTTCAATCACTTTGTAACCTAGCATTGCTAAACCTGCAATTATACCGGCACCACCAAGCAAAAGTATCCACCATGGCATTACTGATTTAGCGGCAATCTCTCCTCCAGATTGAACAACATTTACAATCGCTGCCAATGGACCAACAGCATTTGCAACATCATTCGAGCCATGAGCAAAAGCCATTGCGCAGGCGGTAAATATCATCAGTATGGCAAAAACACGCTCTACTCCATCAAAAACAACATCACCTCTCTCTTCTTTGTTATTGTTGATTTTCTTTAAAAACCTGCTTCCGATAAAAGCGATACCAAGACCAATCAGAATTGAATATTGAAGACTTTCAAAAAAACTAAGATCAAGTCCGATATGCTTAAGACCTTTTAGGAGAGTGACCGCTGAGAGAACAAATCCAACCAAAAACATATAACCTGGGACATATTTTTTTGCATTATTGAAGGGGTCATCGGTATTAAGAATTAGGTGATGCACACTCCTAAATAACATAAATGAGATCGTTCCCGCCATCAGCGGGGACACAATCCAACTCGAGACTATTGAAGTTACTTTACTCCAACTTACTGCATCAACACTGATACCAACTGCGGCAAAGCCTACTATGGCACCAACAATCGAATGAGTTGTGGAGACAGGCCAGCCATTATAAGAAGCTATAAGTAACCATGTTCCAGCTGCCAGAAGAGCTGATAACATACCATAGACTAGAAGTTCTGGGGTATCTACCAGTATTGATGGATCAATAATTCCTTTTCTTATTGTAGAAGTAACTTCTCCGCCAGCTAGGTAAGCACCTGCAAATTCAAATACACAAGCTACTAGAATTGCTTGAGCAAGAGTGAGAGCTCTTGCGCCCACTGATGTACCCATTGCATTGGCGACATCATTTGCACCTATACCCCACGCCATAAAGAAACCAAATACACATCCACTTATAAGCAAATAAGGTCCATAATTTATGATGATATCCATGTATAATTTTCCTTTTATCTGGATGCAATAAGAGAGATTCGGTGACCAACTTGTTCGGCTCTGTCAGCAAGTTCTCCTATTTTATTGATTATGCTATACAAGAACATTACATCGACAGGAGGTAGATTTTTTTCAATCGCAAATAGTTCACCTCTGAGTATAATTTCCGTTTCATCACAACGATCTTCCAAAGTATCGAGGTCTTGTATTAGTTTTTGCATTTCTTCAGCTGCATTTCCTCCAAAGGCGAATTGGAATAATTCATCAATTTGTTTGGTCGCATTGGCTGCGACGTGGCAGATTTCAGCTGCTTCAGAAGCAAATTTCATAAAGGTTGGAATGATTTGAGAGGGGATTTCCATTTTTCGACCAATCATTAACCCAGAAATATTTTTGACAGTATTCGGTATTTCGTCAGCACGTTTTACTAGCTCTAAAACATCTTCTCTTGGAACCGATAGAAATATACTTTTAGGAACCAGACCTCTGGCCTCTGCTTTTAAGCTATCTGCTTTGTGCTCAAGATCAACAATTCTTTGACGGGATTGGGTTGCCTTCTCCCAATTCATATTTGTGGTTGCTTCTAGGAATTTTAGCAGCTCATCTGCACTGGCTTGTGCTTTTTCCATGTGTTTTTGGATAGGCACAAAGGGTGATTTTTTAATTAGGTCAGTTATTCTGTCCATAAGGGAGGTATCCTTAATTTTTTTTGTATTATATAGTAATCAAGTAAAAAAATAGACCGAATGGATAACAATTTATTAAAATCTTGCATTGGAAAATAAATGATAAAAGAACTAACAAAAAGAGTTCAAGAAACTGTCAACAAACAAACTGCTTTTGGTTTTAATGTGCGTTTTGATGTTGATGGCACTGAGAATATATATGTTCATGGTGCAAGTGATCCCATTCAAGTTTCGAATGATTCGGATCCAGCTGACACCGTCTTTAAGGTGAACGCTAAAGATTTAATGGCGATGTTGGATGGCGAGCTATCACCAATGAGCGCTTACATTACAGGTAAAATGAAGATTGAAGGGGATATGGGTAAAGCCATGCAATTGAGCTCAATATTCAGTAATTGATATGTTTTCTCTAATTATGTTATATTATAACATTAACTTTCTATTGTGAGCATGGAGTGATGTATAAAAAATATTTAACTCTTTTATTAGGGTTATTATTTCTAAATTCTGTCTCTCTGGAGCCTATATATCATGAGCTCCTTGAGCATGAATCTTCTAAAATAGAATGCCAATTATGCAAAAATGATACATCTAGCTCGATCGAATCAATACTCGATTTAGATGAAGTTATCCTCCTTAATGATATACAAGTAGAAGAAATTGATGATTTTGTTTCATTCAATTTTAAAAACTTTTATTCGAGAGCTCCCCCTAAATAAAAAATTTCAAAATTTCTAATTTTTTTGAACTTTTTATTAGGAGGTACTTGTGAAAAACGAATTTATTATAGTTATGGTTATAGCCATAACTTTTGTAAACAAAATAAACGCGGATGAAATTGAAGAAGTGATTGTTACTTCTTCATATATCCATCAAGCATTAAATGAAATACACAATCCTATGCATCTTATAGATAGAGAAGATGTTTCTAATTTAGCAACCCAAAGTCTTGGGGAATCATTGGATAATTTATTGGGCGTATCATCGTCAGATTATGGTGCGGGAGTA
>JAYZHY010000097.1:0-7234 GCA_036166115.1 Pseudomonadota bacterium
AAGAAATGAAAAAACTAACTATAATTCTTAGCATCTTAATTTTTTGTGGTTGCGCTCACCAAACAACAACAAAGAAAACATTACCAACATATGAGCATTATAGAGCTTGCGACTTAATATCATTGGATTTCGTCTCTACTATGCAATGCGGTAAAACAACAAGAAGTTCATATTGTTTACCGGATAAATGCAGTCAGAAAGGGAATAAACTTGTTGCCTATTATGACCAGTTAGCTCAGTCAGTCCAGATGGGTGATCTTACTGAGACGGAAGCCAGGAAATTATTTCTCAAGAGAAATAATGAAGCGGAGAGGGAATATATCGAAGTGATGAAGGAATTAAACTCTAAATAATTGCATAACCTGTTCTCTGATCTTGAATTGACTGGTTTTATCCCAGTGCCGTTTTTGTAATGATAGCCCGAATTAAGGTCTGTTCATGCGGCTCTATTGTAGGTTTGGTCGATCCACCGTTTGGTTCGCCCCATACCAACTCGATCTCATTGCCAAGCTCTACGTCTGCTTCGTTGATAATACCGATTGAGAACCAACCACCAACGGCCATTGTGTAAGTCGCATAAACCGACATACCAATCTGTTTGCCATTCATGAGGACCTTGTCGAAAGGGCAGGTTGCATAGTGAGCTGCAGGCATTTCTAGGTATTTGTAATTTGGACCGTTGTTGTACATTGAATTTTGTATTTTTTTTACGTCCTCTGGATTCCATTGCAACCAGATTTTTTGGCGGTGCGGTCTGTCTTTTTTGACTTTCAAAGCCTCACGCCCTTTGAACTCATGATCCCAATGAATCAATCGGTGATAACCGAGATCCCAAGGATCAAAGTAGTAATCTTCAATGTTTTCGCTGTCCCAACTACCACCAACTGAAAGTGTTGCCTCATAGCTCTGATCAGTAAGCCAGTCACGATAATCAATCATATCTTCGCCAGTGTAGACAGCAGGTAATATCGCACCGACCCATCCTGACTGTGGACCAGCTGTTGAGTATGCACGACCGCCACCGCGTTTCAGGCCAAATTCTTTACCTGCTTCCATTACCGCATCTAACACTTTTTCACGCTCGAAGTACGGACCCCAGAATTCAAGACCTGGCGCATTGGCCATACCATGACGCAATCCAGTGACTTTGCAGCCTGCGATATTAAGTTCGCACATACCAACAGATCGTAGCTCAGATATTGATTTTCCATTGACTACCTCAAGTATCTTGAAAGCGTTAGGCCCTTGAATTTGGAAGCGATACATTTCACGCTGGTTGCTGCCCTCAAGCACGCGAACGTCTTTGCGTAGTGTGATTTCAAAGTCACTTTTTTGAGCCATATACTCAATAAAATTAGCGCAAGTTGGTTTTCCAACAACTTGCAGTTCACCGTTTTGCAGATGGAAAACCACTGCATCGCCAACGATATGGCCGCTATCAGAAACGATCACAATTTGTGCCGCATTCATTTTGGTGAAGTTAGAGTAATTGTTTAATGAGATTAAGGACAGGAAGTGAATTTTATCCGGTCCTGAGATATAGATATCAGTCATGTGGTAAGATTGTTCAAAAAGAACAGCAGTGTTCTGCCAAGCAGATTGCTCTACACGCCAGTTTGTATGTTCATCAGGTACCGGAAATTGATAAAATCCGACTTGTGCATTTTTCAGCATATCCAATGCGCTGGGATAACTTTCTAACTTTTCGTTTAAACTACGAGACATGTCTTTTCCCTCAATTCTTAGTCGATTATACAATCTTTGGTTCTATTTTTGACTAATAAATGGTGGTCCCGGGAGGACTCAAACCTCCGACCAATGGATTATGAGGGCACTACTTTAATTAAAATCCCGCGACCAGTTGATTTACGACTATAAAAATTACTTGTGAGGATTCACCAAATATTTTTTGCCTGTAGCTTGCTTAGCATATGATTTTATTATTTCAGGTTGAAGCATTTCTTCGAAAGATATTTCTTGAGCATATGAGCTAGAAAAAGTGCTTTTAATTTCTTTTGCAACTCTAATTCTCATCTCCTGAAATTTCTCCATTCCAATTTTTCCAATCATTGGAGTTAATAACCAACCACCAAGACCCCATGACATACCATAGGCTCTCTTAAGGATTGTTGGTGATTGATCAAGACCACCATAAATATAAACTTGTTTGTAAGTATCTGAGCCATATCTGCTGTACTCTTTAGCTGTTTTATTAGCAGCAATTTCCATTGCAGTTAAAATTTGACCTGGTAGTTTTCCATTATTACCTCCACCCGTTGCATCAAAACCTAATGTAGCTCCTGTGGCAATTAATGCAGATACTAAATTATCCATAAAATCTGAATCGCTTGTATTACATACATACTCTGCTCCGATATTTTTTAAGATATCTACCTGTTCTTGTTTTCTAACTATGTTGACTAAAGGAATTTCATCATCCTTACATATCTTTACAAGCATTTGACCTAAGTTAGATGCAGCCGCTGTGTGAACCATGGCAGTATGATTCTCCATCCTCATGGTTTCAGCAAAAGCCAAGGCGGTTAGAGGATTTACAAAAGATGATGCAGCTTCAGCTGGTGAAGTTCCATCATCCATAACTAAACAGCTAGCTGCAGGAACACATCTATATTGAGAATACATTGCTCCACCTGCAAGTCCTACTGTCTTACCAATTAGGGCTTTTGCATTAACTCCTGCATCAATAATTACGCCAGCGCCTTCATTTCCTACTGGCATTGATTGATTTAATCTTGGTTTCATTGAACCCATTAGGGCTGGATGTATTTTTATAGATGTTACTGCACCTTCTCCAGATCCTGAAACATTAATATTTGATAGGTCTGCTGCAAAACTTAAAAGTAGGCCTAAATCAGATGGATTAATTGGAGCAGCATGAACTTTTATCAGAACCTCATCATCAGCGGGAACGGGCATATCAACCTTGGTAATTGAGATTTCAATATTACCCTTATCTGTAACTGTTGATCTTATTTCTTTTGAATACTGTTCTGACATTATTTTTCCTCTTATATATTTATAGAAATGCAAATTTTTTTAAAGATCTATCTTGAATCAATACAAATTAATTAAAAAAAAGATTCTAGTGTGAACACCTAAACCTCTGAAAACCCTTTAAATGGTGGGCCCGGGAGGACTCGAACCTCCGACCAATGGATTATGAGTCCACTGCTCTAACCAACTGAGCTACAGGCCCTAAGAATATGATATATTCTAAACCTTATGGAGAAGTCATGAAACAATTTATTTATATGATATTTGTTGGGATACCGCTTTTATTCTATGGTTGTACTGAATATTCAGATAATGTGAATAAATCTATAGATATGAATGCTAAGAATACAACAAGAGATATTATTGGCAATAACGCGTTTCTTTATTATAAGGATTATTCTGGCGCTGTTGATTTTTATGGCAACATCATGGGATTTAAAAGTGTTTTCGAGTTTTCAGGGTTCGCGACTATTTATCAAACAACTGCAACTACATTTATCACTATAGTAAATGATAATGGTCGCGGTATGCATACTGCCGATGAACCAAAAACTATCGCCATTGCGTTAATTACTGATCAACTTGATGGTTGGTATGAATACGCAGTATCTCAGAATATGGATATAAGAAACCCACCAAAACCATTGGGAGTTAGCCCTCATAATGGTTTTTTGGTAACAGATCCCGGTGGCTATATTTTGGAGTTTGAACATTTTGCCAGCCACTCTGAGAATACACAATTAATACCATTACTTGCTAACAGTGAAGAAATCTACGGACAAGAAGGATCAAGTCGACCACAAGATTTAAGCTTTAAAGCCAGTATTTATTGGCTTTACCACAAGGATGAAATAGAAGCTGCAAACTTTTATCGTGATGTTATGGGTTTAAAAATGATTGTTGAACAATCATTTTCTGATATCTATGTTTCCAGTCCAACAGGTTATATTGGCTTGGTAGAAGATGGAGTAGGTATTCATAATGCTACCCATGAAAAGGCTGTTAATGTCGGCTTTATGACAAGTAATGCTGGGGCCTGGTTTGATCATCTAAAAAATGAATCAACTTTTGAATTACGAACTAAGGAGCTTTATCACGAGCAGGATGGGAATGGCAATAATATAATTGATATTGTTATTGGGTATGATCCAGATAACTATTTTATCGAGATTGATGAATTCCTAGATTTGGATTTTAATAAAGATATTCGAAATGCATTGAACATGAAATAGTTATGCTTCACAACCCCATTCTTTCCAAGAAATTTCTCTGCCCGGAAAAGCTATTTTTTTAACAGGCCAATCTTTTAGCCATTTTTTAGTGTTATCGAATAAGGCTTTATCAAGATGAATCTGACTGTCTCTTACCCAAAGAAAAACTTCACAATCATAATTTCTTTTTGTTGTTGGATTTATATAAACACAACCAATATAGTTTTCTTTGTCGTGCGAGAAAACAGAATATGCAAATGCTTTTTTTTGTCTAAATTCTAATTCATGTCTAATTAAATCCTTAGTGTTTTCTTCAAGCGTCATGTTATCGTTTGGCCAATCATCATTCTTGAAAAAGACTTGCCGTAATCTATCTTTGCTCGACATTACAGCTTCGTAATCAATCTCAGTTAAATTTGGCTCAAGAAGAGTTAAGAAAAATTCACTGTTATGAAAGTTCTCAGGGGGATTGAATTTTTCAGATAAAAAAACTTGTCCGATCGACAAAAGATTTAATCCTCATGTAAGAAGCTTTTTAGTTGATCAGATCGAGTTGGATGACGCAATTTTCTGAGTGCCTTGGCTTCGATTTGACGAATACGCTCACGAGTTACATCAAATTGTTTACCCACTTCCTCAAGTGTATGGTCTGTATTCATATCAATACCAAATCTCATTCTAAGGACTTTTGCTTCTCTTGGTGTTAAACCAGAAAGGACTCCATGAGTGCTCTCTTTTAATCCTTGACCCGTTGCAGAGTCTTGAGGTGAATGAATGGTATGATCTTCAATAAAATCGCCAAGATGAGAATCTTCATCATCACCAATGGGTGTTTCTGTGGAAATTGGCTCTTTGGCTATTTTTAGAACTTTACGTACTTTATCTTCAGGCATGTCCATCCGTTCTGCTAATTCTTCTGGCTGTGGATCTCGGCCCATTTCTTGTAGCATTTGCCTGGAAATTCGATTGAGTTTATTAATGGTTTCTATCATATGAACTGGAATACGAATAGTGCGTGCTTGATCGGCGATTGATCTGGTAATTGCTTGTCTTATCCACCAAGTGGCATATGTTGAGAATTTGTAACCACGTCGATATTCAAATTTATCTACGGCTTTCATTAAACCGATATTGCCTTCTTGAATAAGATCCAGAAATTGCAATCCACGATTTGTGTATTTTTTCGCTATGGAAATTACTAATCGCAAGTTTGCCTCAACCATTTCTTTCTTTGCCCGTCTGGCTTTTGCTTCACCTAAAGTCATACGACGATTGATTTCCTTTATTTCAGGAATAAATAAGGCGGTTTTTTCTTCAATAGAAATTAACTTTCTTTGTGCACGTAAAATATCATTTTTTAATTTTGATAATGTTGAAGAATGTTTGCGTTTTGCTCGGATATGTTTCTCAATCCATTCAAGGTCGGTCTGACTCTTTTCAAAACTAGAGATAAAATCTTTTCTTGGCATGCCAGCTTTTACAACTGCCATGTGCAAAACACTTCGTTCTTGAGCTCTAATGGTTTTTATGTCTCTTTTTAGTTCAGTTACCATGAGATCAGTTAGTTTTGGAGATAATTTAAGCTCCATAATTTTCTCTGAAATCGCTTGTACTGACTGCAGGCTTTTCGGATCTAGGCTGCTTTTCTTTTGGAGTAGCTTGTTGTACTTCTTGTATAATCGTGTAATAACTTTCATTCGGGCTTTTACTTCATTTGTATCTGGCCCTTTATCTATCTCTTCTTCTTCGTCCTCAGATTCTTCACTTTTAATGTCGTCGGGTTTATTCATTGGCGATTGAATTTCATCGGGAGCATTAGGGTCTATGAAATCTACAATAAAGTCTTGCATCCTTGTCTCACCTTCAGCAACGAATTTGTATACTTGGATAAGCTTGGTTAAAGCTGGCGGGTATTTTATCGCTTCTCTTTTTACCTGATTGAGGCCTTCTTCAATACGTTTTGCAATTTCTATTTCACCTTCACGTGTCAGGAGTTCGACTGTTCCCATTTCACGCATGTACATTCTTACTGGGTCAGTAGTTCTTCCGAATTCTGCATCAACACTAGCAAGCGCTTCTTCTGCTTCTTCTGCTGCATCTTCGTCACTAGAAACAACTTCGTCATTAAGCATCAGGACTTCACTATCAGGAGCTTTCTCAAAGACTGAAATTCCCATATCATTAATCATGTTAACGATATCTTCAATTTGTTCAGGATCTACAATATCGTTCGGTAAATGGTCATTGACTTCTCCATATGTAAGAAAACCTTGCTCTTTCCCTTTAGCTATAAGGTCCTTTAGTTGTTGCGCTTGTTTGCTTACAACAGGAGGAGTTTTATCTTGTGTTGATTTGTCTTTTTCTGATTTGCCAGCCAAGTTATTCTGCCTTGCGTGGTAGTTTTTGGGTAACTACCAATTTTATCATAAAATTTACCTCTAATGACAGAGCTAATCTTTCATTTTATTTTTATGAATTAATTTCCCAAGCTCGTTCTTCTCTTTAGCGCTTAACTCATTTTTACTTTGTTTGTCGATTAAAATATTGATTCTTTCTTTGTAATAAATTTTTTCTAGTAGAAGAAAACAGTTTTTTAGCTCTGTCAGCGCATCAAATTCAGTATTTTCAGGTAGTTCTGTGATTGCGAGTTGACCTAAATATTTTCCTTCCTTGTCATCTCGCCATCTTTCAATTAAACCAGCGGTATTAATTTTTGGTTCCTCCTTTATGGTATCAATTAATTTCTTAAGTATTTCTTGGCCAGGTTTATTTTGGTCTTTAGTGGAAAAATCGTCGATATTTTTTACGATTTCAGGGTAATTCAGGACTAAAGTAATGGCTTTTTTAATGATTGAAGGACTTTCTTTGTTCTTTTTCTGTGCAGTTTTATTATATGTAACTTTGTTATTCCTGAATTTAATAGAATTTCTTTTTGCATTTTGAGTAATTAAGATTTTCAGTTTTTTTGGTGATAGCCCAATAAATTCAGAAAGTTTCTCGATTATTAA
>JAYZHY010000098.1:0-14348 GCA_036166115.1 Pseudomonadota bacterium
ATTTAGGGTTCATCCATATTGTTCTCAGACCTGCATTCGCAGCTCCGACAATATCATTCTCAGGATGGTCACCAACATGTAAGATATTCTCGATATCCACACCTGACCTTCTTAGAGCCTCATTAAAAATACGAACATCTGGTTTCGGGTACCCCACATCAGCTGCGTATACCGCATCATGGAAGAAATGATCTATTCCTATCATTTCCAGATTAGCGTTACCATTAGTAACTGCGATTACTTTAACTCGTTCGGCCAAAGTATTCAGAGTACGCAATACATCGTCATACAATGTAACTTTGTTTCTATGTACATCGAAGAAATGGAATGCATCTTCAGCAAATTTTTCCTCATAACCAGACGAAGAAAATATTTTTTTCAAAACTAATCTTCGTATAAAACGATAGTCATGAGATTTATTTGGGTATCTTTGGTTTATATCTTTACGAAGATTCATAACCATTTCTCGGTCAAAGCAATCAAGGATGTTTGGATAATGCTTACCCAGCCAATCCCATAACTTTCTTTCAGCATCATCAATTACAGGATGTATATCCCACAATGTATCATCAAGATCTAATGTTATTGCTTGAACTTCACGCAAAAGATTTCCCAAAGAGACTATCAAAAAATTGAAATGACCATTATAAATAATTCATACTCAAAAAGTATGCAAAAAGATTAAAAGAAATATTTACACATAATGGTGAGGATAACTTGGTTATTTAATGGCTACAGTTGAAGTTATTTCTTTCCAAACCCAATCATATCGATCACCATTGGATAGTGTAAAGTACAAAATCAATTGATCTTCTTTTTGGGTAAATTTTAGTTTTGTAATAGTGCCAATTTCTTTTGGATTTTCCGAAATATCACGATACCAAATTAGTGTATCCCCCTCGACCTTATATCGGCCACTGTGTGCGTTAATTGCAAGCCATAACTCGAGATAATTATTTTTTTCCTTAATTGAGGAGTTATCAATTTCAGCAAGGAGGTGTCTGTCAGCATTCTGAGTCATCATTGCATAATACCCTTCCGTCATTATCAATAGTCCTTGTCGATCCAATGCCTCGGGTGATTGCCCTGTACGAATATTAGTTAGAGATAACCTAGAATATACACCATCAATATTTTCAGCTTTTAAGACTTGCATGTTAAACGCTAAAAATAAATTTAGATAAAGGAAATATATTAGTGTTGTTTGTTTTTTAGTCATGAGAGTCCAAAAAAGGTATTAATGCATCTAACAACACTTTTGTTTGTTCTATCTGAGGTAGATGACCGGAATTGTTGATAATCTTTACAGTTGAATTGGAAAGATCATTCGATAATTTTTCAGCATTCTCAATTGGAAATACTTGATCATCTGAGCCCCAAAGTATCAATGTGGGAATTTTTATTTCGCGCATTTCTTGCTCACTCAAGTCACCACCTTCTTGCAGCATATCGCCGATTGCACGCGCTGAATTCAACCACATATAAAAAGCTTCCTCTGCCCATTTTTGGGTTATTAATGACTTATTTAATACCCGTCTTTTGAGAAAATTTTTTGTTTCTACGATATTTGAACCAGTTACAACACGCCTAAATGAAATCATCATAGCTGATGGTGGTTTTGATAAATCACGGCTTGGATTACGGTAACCCGCACCATCAATGAGAACCAATTTTTCTATATTCTTTGGGTGATGGAATGCCGTATACGTGGCAGCATTTGCACCCATAGCATGACCAATAAGAGTAACTCTTTCCAGCTGCATATTGTTAATAAATCCATGTAAAAACTGTGCTAGTAATGCATTATGATATTTCGCTTCGGGTTTATCAGAGCCATGAAACCCTAGAAAATCCATCGCAATTACACGGTATTTCTTTGCCAATGGTTTTATTATAGGTATCCATTCATTTGTTCCTCCCCATAACCCATGAAGAAGAATAAGTGGTGGCCCACTCCCTATCTCGACATAATGAATATTGAATCCATATACATCAATATTTCTTTCTTGCAGGTAATTTCCTTGAGCTTGGCAATTGAGTGTTACTAAGGTTATTAAAAATATTAGATATCTTTTCAATTTAGATTTCCTTTGTTTTTTGACGAAGATTCTTATATCTATATAGTACCTTAATTTTAATTTTTACTATCTGAATCTATTCACTGGAAATATTATCAAATCAACTTCATTGCAAATAAGATCCTAAAACATCAACCTTTTTAATTCGGAGCTAAAGCAGGAAGTTCTCTTTTCTTGCCTTTGTTATTAGACGCATCAAGAAATGAGATTTTCTTTATGGCCTTCGCCATTGCCTTGCCATCCCATAATTCATTATGATCAGAGCCATAAGTAATTTTATTGAATATTTTAAGTTCATCTGACAAAGGTTTATCAACCCGATCAGCTACTTCACCAAGACTAAGCGGAATATTGTCAGGCCATTGTAATCTTGCCCAGTCAACGAAAGCTTGTTTGAACTTTTCTTGTTCATTGGCTAGAGCGGCATTCTTAGCCTTTCTTAGTTGCAGCTCAAGCTTCTTATATAGAGGCTCATAAGTTTTCTTAACTGTTCTTTTTTTTACTGGTTTTGAATAAAACCAAAAAAATATAGTCAAAATCCATAAAGCCCCTAATATACCGCTAATGTTTTTCCATAAATTGTCATTTATTTCAGGCAGTGGTTGCTCAATCTTTGCTGGGGTTCCTGCTTCTATTTTCTCTTCAACTAAATCATCTATAGAAGGTTTAATGTTAATAACTCTTGTAGGTAAAGTGGCCACTTTCCATTTTTTTTCGACTGTATCCCACCATGGAACATCAACACCAGATAATTGTATATCGCCCGCATTCACGCTAATCATTGCATATTGATCAATACGAGACGCAATCATGCCATCAGCATTCATATCATCGAGGAATTTAGGCTTATCCGGGTAAATCTTCAATCTATCATTACTGTAATCAATGGATGGTAATTGTGTGGAAAGTTGGCCAATCGCAGTAATGGTTAATTTGCGTGTGATTGGTTCGCCAGATCTTAGATTTTGCATATCTCTTGACCATTCTTCAGTTAATTTTACACTTTTTGCTGGTAGCCAATTTGCATCTGGATAGGCATTAGGTGGAGCAGGTATTGGTAAAATATTTATCGTTAATTCTGATGATTGATAGGTTCTTCGTCCTGTTATTGAGCCGTCTTTTAGGATTCTTGCTTCAAAACGTATTGGGGCTATGCTGAGTACTCCACTCTCTTGCGGGAAGAGCGCATAAACTCGTTCTGTTACTTCATAAGTTTTTCCATTTATAACTGACTCATAATTTCGATCATCTCCAACTATCTCAACTAAAGTGTCAATACCTTTGATCTCCGGTTCATAAAGGCGGGGTTGTCGAGTCTGTACCATTCTATATATTTTTATACGAAATAAATTCTGTGCTTGTACAAAACCTTCGGAATCATCTACTTCAGCCGAGACAAAAACGTCTGCTTCGCCTAGTACTGACTCAGACTGAGGTGCAATCAGAATGTTAATCGGTTGACTCTTTTCATTACCAACAATAATCGATGGAATCACCAAATTTCCTGGCCTCTTTGCCATTAATGCATATGTCCAAGTTCTGCTTCTTGAAATCTTCCCATTTATGATGGTTGTGTTACTCAATTGACTGCGTGAACCTACATAGAAATCTCCTTCTAAACCACTGGCATCAGGCTCCAGATCAATTTCAGTGTCAACAATAACTTTTAGAGTAAAGGTTTCGTTCAACTCTACTTTGGTTCGATCTACTGAGGCAATCACCCCTGAAAAACCAGTATTTAGAAATAAAACGAAAACAATAAACACACGACAAAGAAGCAAAAGAATATGCTGAAGCTCATTAATTAATCTAACATTTATAATATTCACCATGGTTGAACTCCATCATCTGGCCAAAGTTGATTGCCATCTTGATCAAAACCCTGTCTTTGGTATTGATACCTAAATTTACGCCTTAAAAGGCCGCCTGGGTCATCTGGTATTCTCCTTAACCATTGCTCCATTGCTTGTTGTTGTTCTTGCGCTACTCTACCTTCAATACCTTCATTTTCTTCAAATTCATCTTCACTCTCTTGTGAATTCTCTGAATCTTCTTGTGCCGCTCTCTCTAACTCTCGCTCAATGGCTCTCAGATCTTCTTGATTTGTCTCTTCTTGATTTATATTACCTTCACTCTCATTATCCTCCTTTTCTCTACCAGAACCTTCCTCTGTCAAAGAACTCTGTGATTTACCTTCAGCTTGTTCTTGGCTCTTCTCTCCATCTGTTCCTTCATTTGACGATTGATCATTCTGGTTGTCATTCTGTGATGATTGATTATTTTGAAGCAACTCTTTAATTAAATCACGATTGTAGATTGCATCTTTAGCATCAGAATCATTTTCTATAACTTCTTCATAAGCTTCTAGAGCTTCAGAGAATTGACCCATTTTGGCTAGAGAATTTCCATAGTTGTATAATCCATCAATATCTTTGGCTTCAAGGAAAACTTGAGCACTTTCATTGTAATTGCCTGCATTATAATTGGCTGATGCTAACCACTGCGGATCTTCAAATAACTCTATAGCCTTGTGATGATCACCAATATCCATAGCTTCTTTTGCCTGTTGATCTTTAGTTTTCCATAAATCTATCCATTCGAAAGCAAAAGCTGATTGATCAACAGGTGCAACACATAATAGAAATACAAATACCCATCCACGCTGAAATACCAAAGATGCTATTGGTACAAGAATCAATAACAACCAAGGTCCAAATTCATACCACTGATCAGTAGCTAATGTCTGATCACCTTGACTAGAAGCAATCAATTCATTAGATAAGAGCAAATCTAAATCTCTATCATCTGCAGTCAGATTAACGTATCTACCACCACCAATTCTCGCCAAATTTGATAAATCATCTACACTTAACTTTGCTATAGCGATCTGACCGTTCTGATCGGTAATAAAACCGCCTGATACTCGAGGTATAGGTGCACCATCAATTGTTCCAACACCCAAAACAGAAAGCGTATAACCTTCATTTCTTAATGTTTCTGCAGAGTTAAACGAGGTTGATGTTACACCTCCGTCAGTAACTAATAATATTTCACCATTTATTACTCCAGCTTGCTTTAATAATTGCATGCCTTTATCAATTGCGGCTGCTGGATAACTGCCTCGACTGGGCATAATACCAGTGTCTAAGCTATTTACTAATGAAGTAATTGTATCCGAATCACTAGTTAGAGGCGTAACAGTAAATGCATTGGCCGAATAAACAATTAAAGCCACCTGAGCACTTTGCCGTCGTTCTAAAATATCCAAAATCTTCAAGCGCGCCCTAGTAAGTCTATCTGGACTGACATCTTGCGCATTCATTGATCTTGATAAATCAAGTGCTATTACTAGAGATTGATCCGCTCTATAAGCCGGTTGCTCAACCCTCTCCCAAGTAGGTCCTGCTAAGGAAATCACTCCCAAAAAACTGATAATGGAGAACACCCACCACTTGTAATTCTCGTTATGCAATTGCTGCCTGGATAAAACATAGGGAATTAATTTCGGTTCGATTATCCTTGCCCAATTTCCCACAGATAACAATCTTCGCTTGAATACAAAAATTAAACCGAATACAAGTGGTAACATCAATAACCACTCCGGTCTTAACCAATGAAAATCAGAGTCCATCATGTCTTTAAAGCCTCTCGAATTCTTACCAGGCCTCCATTCTCAAAAAGATTTAAAAAGGCCAAAAAGATTGAAATCAAAAGTGCGCCACCTAAAGGCCAAAAAAAGAAAGATTGTATTGGCCTAAATCCTGCTTCAGGTTCAGCCACAGGTTCAATATCATCAAGTAAACGATATATTTCCTGCAAAGCTAAAGTGTCTTTTGCGCGAAAATATCTACCACCTGTCATTTCTGCAATCTGTTTTAATGTACTTTCGTCTAGATCTGCAGAAGGATTCACACGTCGCAATCCTCCAGTAATAGAAGAAACAACCATCTGGTCTGCACCGATACCAATGGTATAAATTCTCAATCCAATTTCCATGGCAAGTTCAGCAGCCTTTATTGGCTGAATTTCACCAGCCGTATTTGCCCCATCCGTCAATAATACAAGTACTTGATTGTTCTCCATTTCCTGTTGATCGTGAATTCTCTTAACAGCAAGTGTAATGGCATCCCCAATTGCCGTTTTTTCACCGGCCAATCCAATAAAAGATTCCAAAAGTAATGTTTTTACTGTTTCTCGATCAAGGGTCAATGGAACCTGAAGATATGCCTGTTCACCAAATAGAATCAATCCAATACGATCTCCTTTTCGTCTAGCTATAAAATCACTGGCAACCGCTTTGGTAGCAGTTAATCGATCTACCCTTCTTCCGGCAAGCTCAAAATCTTTAGCATCCATACTGCCCGACAAATCAACAGCAAGCATGAGATTCCTCCCAGAAATAGGAATCTCAAGTTCATCACCTATTAACTCTGGTCTTGCGCTCGCCAAAACAAGCAACGACCAAGCTACCAAGCCAAGCCAAAGTTGCCAATTTGAATATTGTTCTGATCTGGACCTATTAATGAATGTTGAAAATAGAGAAAAGCTGGGTACTTTCAATCCAGATTCATCTGCATTCTTCTTTTCAGGCATGAAACGTCTTACTAAGAAAGGGAGTGGTAATGCCAATAACATCCATGGCCATGCAAGAGTCCACATCAGGATTTACTCTCTTTTGTAATAGGAGTCTGAATACGCAGTTTAATCACATCAATTAACTCATCAACGTTAAATGACTCTTCAATATCTATCTTCTGATATGGCATAGAAATCAACTTTCTTCCAATACCTTCTGAGAAATATTTTTTGTTTAGGCCTTGATCAAGGAAATGCAACCAAGACTCTCCAACTAATCCAGCAACCCTTTCTCTGGGAAAATAAGCCAGAAAAGTTCGTCTTAATAAAGTAGATAACTCTTTAGATAAAATAACAAGATCATTAGTCTCTAGGACATTATTACTTATTTCCTTGAGCTCATTTAATGCTAATCTTCTGGCTCTATCTCTTTTCCATTGATTGTAATATTTGTACCCAAAAAAAGTTAACGTTAGAACAATAATAAAAATAATTAACCACCAACCAAGGGCTAATGGCCACCAATCAATCTCGGAAGGATAACGTATATCTTTTAATATTAATGCTGTTGGGTCCATTTTATGTGGCCTCTATCGATTCTTTCTTCCTAACGATCTCTTTAATTCTTCAATGGGATCATCACTTGTTGATATTGCCATACGATGAATGCCATAACGCCGAAAGAAATCATATGTGTCTGACTTCCTCACCTTAAAAGTATGGGAATATTTTTCTCTGGCTCGTTTAGAATAAGTTTCAACTGAAATATCCTCATCTGCACACACAATGCGGTATCTTCCGGCTGGTGGTGGAATTTCTTCCATTGGATCACTTACAAATATCGCTAAAATCTCATTATGCTGAGAAAGTCTCGCTATATGCGATCGACTCATCCTAGAAAAACCTAAAAAATCACTAATAATTACTACCAAACTGCCCGGCCTAACAACCCTTCTTAAAGCAGTGACAGCCTTTAAGTAAGATTCTTCCTGCGTGGATTCATTTTCTGATATTGATGTTTCCCAGTCAGGATGATTCGAAATATTATGCAAATAACGTAATGCTGCTTGGCGACCAAGTCTTGGTTTAATTTCAGCACAAAAACTATCCCCAAATATGATGCCGCCCAATCTATCTCCTCTATGATGAGCTGCCCAAGCAATGCAACTTGCCGCATAACTCGCTATAACAGACTTAAAGCTTCCTTGAGTAGCAAAATGCATGTTACTTCTAAGGTCGGTGACCACATAAACTGGCCTCTCTCTTTCTTCTCGAAAAAGCTTTGTGTACGCTTGACTGCTTCTAGCGGTTACTCGCCAATCAATATTTCTCGGGTCATCGCCAGGCTGGTATGGTCTGGATTCATCGAACTCCATTCCACGTCCTTTAAAATGAGAAACATAAGAACCTGCTTGTAATGATTTTATATGAACCGCATTAAGAGGAATAACTTTCGCTACTCTGCTGAGCTTAATTAAATCTTTCTGTTCAACTTTAATAGGTGATGAAGCTAAATATTCTCCCTGTTGCGACATTTATCTACCTTGATATTTAGGGAACACCAATACCATCTAGTATTCGATCAATTATTTCATTTGAAGTCACTCCATCTGCTTCAGCTTCAAAACTTAACACCAATCGATGCCTAAGAACGTCGGAAGCAACTTCTTGGATATCTTCTGGCCCAACATAATCCTTCCCTCTTAACCAAGCAAAGGCACGTGCTGCTCGATCTATGCCCATGCATGCTCGGGGACTTGCGCCATATAAAATCTGACCTTCCAGCTCAGGATTCACTTTGCCTGGATCTCTGGTTGCCACTACCAAATTAACAATGTATTGCTCTAAATCATCAGATAAGTGTAGATTCAGTATCGCCTGCCTTGCCTCTATGATTGATTTTTCTGACAATAAATCAGTAGGTATAAATGAACCCTCATCATTACTCTTTGCTTCATCGCGATTTAACACCAGAATACTTCGTTCATCTTTAACGCTGGGATAACCCACTTCAACATGCAATAAGAAACGATCCAATTGAGCTTCAGGCAATGGGTAAGTTCCTTCCTGCTCAATCGGATTTTGTGTCGCCATAACCAAAAACAATTTTGGTAACTTATAACTCTTATCACCAACACTTATCTGTCTTTCTTCCATTGCCTCCAATAGAGCAGATTGAACTTTTGCTGGGGCCCTATTAATTTCATCAGCCAGAATTAAATTGTGAAATAAAGGGCCTTTACGAAACTCAAAACTTCCTTCCTGTGGGCGATAAATTTCAGTTCCAGTGAGGTCAGCTGGCAATAAATCTGGAGTAAATTGCAATCGATTAAATGTTCCTTCAATACTGTCAGATAAAACTTTGATCGCTCTGGTCTTAGCTAAACCTGGTGCCCCTTCAACTAAAAGGTGACCATCACACAACAATGCAATCAACATTCGGTTAATCAACCTTGATTGACCAATGATAAGATTACTCGAATGTATCTCAAGTTGTTGAATTTTTTCTAAAACTGCCATAAAGATACTCCCGTCATCACTGACGCGCCTTATTTATACGTATAATCTATTAATTATTTATTCTAAACTAAAGGTATGGATATATTAAACAAGAAAAATAAAAAATTAATTTAAGAAATGACAAGAAATTCAAAATTGTTAGGTATCTTTTCTATAGCCTTCGTCTGTAATATTACTCCAGTTTATGCCAATGCAGAGCTTGATCAGGCATTCCAAAAGAAGAGTATTGTTATTTCATCATCAAATCAAACCTGTGCTCATTTTAGAGTATGGGTGGCTAGTAAGCCAAGACAACAAACAAGAGGCTTAATGCATGTAAAAATGCTCCCTAAAAACACGGGTATGTTATTTATTTACCCTGAAGAAAAAATAAGAGCGATGTGGATGAAAAATACTTTCATTTCCTTGGATATGCTATTTATAGATGAAAATGGATATATATCCTCAATCCAAAAAAATACCGAACCGTTATCATTAAAAACAATAAAATCGAAAGTGCCGGTTAAATATGTTCTTGAATTGGCTAGTGGCGTTGTAGATCAACTCAAATTAGAGAGAAATAATCAAGTGCTGTGGTTAAACTCAGAATACAGCGGCCACTGAGTCAGCAAGATAGAAAACATTCGTCTTGGTAATACCGGCAACATTAATACGCCCCGAACCTTCCATATAAATACCATACTCTTCTTTCAATATCTGAACCTGATTAGAAGAAACCCCCAAATAAGAAAACATGCCGTTTGCTTTAACGATATGCGAAAAGTCTGCTCCATTCGTTCTTTCTGCAAGCTCATTCTGGAGTTGTACCCTCATATCCTTTAATCGATGTCTAACAGCATCCAATTCTATAGTCCATTTTTCTGAAAGACTCTCATTAGAAAGAATATAACTGACCGCAGCGGCTCCATGGTCCGGTGGCATTGAACACATTGTCCTAGCAATTCTCAAAGCGTTACTTCGAGTATTGATGGTGCTGTTTGCATTTTTCGATAAAACGGTTAATGCACCAACACGATCCCTATAAAGTCCAAAGTTCTTGGAACAAGAACTTGATATAATCAACTCATCAACACTTTCTGCCATTAATCTTATTGCAATAGCATCTTCTTCCAATCCATTTGCTAACCCCTGATAAGCACAATCAATAAAAGGAAGTAAATTTCGCTCTGTAATGACCTCAATAATCTTTTTCCATTGATCAAGAGTTGGATCCATTCCTGTAGGGTTATGGCAGCAAGCTTGCAACAAGATAACATCGCCGGATGGTATGCTCTCCAAGCATTCTATCATCCCTTCAAAATTGAGCTGATTATCAATATTATTGTAATAAGGGTATTGCTTTGATTTAACGCCTGCACTATTTAATATGGGTATATGATTATTCCAGGTTGGTTCACTCACCCATATCGTTATATCTGGAGACGACACTTTTATAAGTTCAGTTGCCATCCTGAGAGAATTGGAACCACCTGCTGTTTGAATAGTGAATAAACGCTCATCAGATAAAGCTGAATCACCTAAAATTAATTTTTGCATACCACTATTAAAATTCTCGTCACCAGCCAAGCCAATATATGCTTTGGATTTTTGATTTTCAATCAAATAAGCTTCGGCTTCTTTGATAACACTCATAATTGGTGTCTGACCCGATGAGTCACGAAAGACTCCCACGCCCAAATCAATTTTATCGGCACGATCGTCTTTTTTGTACTCAGCAATCAATTTTAAAATTGAATCTGATGGTACTAGAGATAATTTTTCAAACAATTCTTTTACTCCATTTTAAGGTCACTAAAGAAGAATATTTTAATGAGTATTATGCGTGAATTATAGAAGAGTTAAGATAATTAATTAAGAAATAATTCGTCGACTATTAAAACATAATCTGGTGTTTAAGTGCTATGAAATAGCGATCCATACTATAATATAAAACGTTATGCATAAACTGAATACAAAAATAAGTATTGAGAAAATTAGTGGGTCAAGCATAGTCACTTCTGAAGATCATGTAGTCATAGAGGAACCTTTGGAAATTCAGTTGTGTTCTTCGACGGTTGATTCGTCTGCTGCTAAGAGCATCTCAATTACAATGAGGACACCAGGGCATGATCAAGATTTGGCGGTTGGTTTTCTTTTTGGTGAATCAATTATTCAAAATGAAGGTGACATAAAATCAATTGATTTGGTTGGTGAAACTGACACAAAACATGGCTTGCAAAATATTGTTCGCGTAACAATCGAGCCCTCCGTAATTTTGGATATGGAAAAACTCACAAGACATTTTTATACAACATCAAGCTGTGGTGTATGCGGAAAAACGTCAATCCAAGCACTTGAAAATAATGGTTGCAAACCAAATCGAAGTAAATTCTCAATCTCACAATCAAAAATCATTGCTCTCCCAAAAAAATTACAAGAAGAACAAATGACCTTCAATAAAACCGGAGGGCTGCATGCAGCTGCAATTTTTAATTCAGATGGTGAAATTGTTCTTGTAAGAGAGGATGTTGGGCGACACAATGCAGTTGATAAAGTTATTGGCTCTTTATTCAAAAGCAAAAAACTTCCTGCAAATGAATTTGGAATTATCGTATCTGGAAGAACGAGCTTTGAATTAATGCAAAAAACCATTGTGGCAGGAATTCCAATGCTTGTTGCCATTAGTGCGCCATCAAGTTTGGCAATTGATTTAGCTAAGACATATGATATTACTTTGATTGGCTTTCTCAGAGGGGAGAAATTTAACATCTACTCAAAAAAAGAAAGAGTGTTTTGTTGAGAACAATATAATCATGAACAGAGAACATGATAGTGAAATTGCTTTGAAGATCATCCATAAAGTGGGTGCTCGTCCAGAGATGTTGGTGCAAATACTGCATGCCTTTGTAAAAGAATTCACCTATATCAGTGAAAGAGCAATAAGATTAATTGCTAAAGAAATCAACCTTTCAAGAGCTGAAGTTCATGGCGTAGTTAGTTTCTATCATGATTTTCGAACTCAACCAGCCGGAAAGAAAATCATAAAAATTTGTCAGGCAGAAGCCTGTCAAGCAATGGGAAGTAGAAATTTAACCTCGCATGCCGAAAAGGTTTTAGGTATCGCACTTAATAAAACTTCAAAAAATAGAAAACACACATTGGAACCAGTTTATTGCTTAGGCAATTGTGCCCATTCGCCTGCAATTATGATTAATGAGAAAGTATACGGCAAAGTAGATTCAGATAAATTCGACGATTTAGTGAAGTAAAGATAATGAAGAATCCTGTAAAAATCTATGTTCCACAAGATACAGCTGCCATGTCAATGGGCAGTAATGAAATAGCCAAGAAAATTAATGTTCTAGCAAAAAAACAAAAAAAAGATATTGAGATTATTCGGAATGGTTCATGGGGAATGAGTTGGCTTGAACCATTAATTGAGGTGCAGATTGGAAAGAAACGCATTGCTTATGGGCCAGTCGCAGAAGATGATGTACAAAATTTATTTGATTCTAATTTCTTAAATGGCTCAAAACATCCGCTGTACCTCGGGGAAACAAAAAATATACCTTATTTAAAAAATCAACAACGATGGACATTCAGAAAATGTGGGCTTATTAATCCATTGTGTATTGACAGTTATATAAAAAATAACGGTTACAAAGGATTAAAGAAGGCTCTTAATAACCAACCATCCTTCGCCATTGATGAGCTTGATAAGTCAGGTTTGAGGGGGCGTGGTGGAGCTGGTTTCCCAACGGGCATTAAATGGAAAACTGTCGCCACTGCTAAGGGTGATCAAAAATACATCGCTTGTAATGCAGATGAGGGTGACAGTGGCACATTTTCAGACAGAATATTAATGGAGAGTGACCCTTTTTCATTGATTGAAGGGATGGCTATAGCTGGTTATAGTGTTGGCGCTAACAAAGGATACATCTATCTTCGCTCTGAATACCCTCACGCCTGTAAAATTCTTCAAGAAACCATCAAGGTTGCAAAAGATAATAACTGGCTAGGCAAAAACATTCAGGGAAGTGGATTCAATTTTGATATTGATATTCATATTGGTGGTGGCTCTTATGTTTGTGGAGAAGAAACGGCAATGCTTGAAAGCCTTGAAGGTAAAGCGGGAATAATCAGATACAAACCACCTCTACCTGCAATAGAAGGTCTTTTTGGTAAACCTACAATCGTCAACAATGTAGTAACACTGGCTTCAATACCGGATATTATTGATCAAGGTGGTGTCGCTTACGCAAAACATGGTATGAATCGATCCAAAGGAACACTGGCTTTCCAATTATCAGGAAATATAAAACAAGGCGGTTTAGTCGAGTTAGCTTTTGGAGTGACATTAAGAGAACTCATTGATCAATGGGGAGGAGGAACGGCTTCAGGAAGACCAGTCCATGCTGTACAAGTAGGTGGGCCGTTAGGCGCGTATTTTCCGGATTCGCTGCTAGATACTCCTCTAGATTATGAAGCTTTTGCTGAAAAAGAAGGCATGATTGGTCATGGGGGTATAGTGGTATTTGATGATTCAGCTGATATGGCTGCTCAAGCAAAATTTGCAATGGAATTCTGTTCAATTGAATCTTGCGGAAAATGCACTCCATGTCGAATTGGCTCAACGCGAGGTGTCGAAGTGATTAATAAGATAATCGATAATAATAATAGAGAGGAAAACAGTGAGCTTCTTAATGATCTTTGTGAAACTATGATTGATGGTTCTTTATGCGCTATGGGTGGATTAACGCCATTTCCAGTGAAAAGTGCGTTAGAATATTTCCCAGAAGATTTTAAATCGAATAAATAAAATAATAACGATTAAGAAAAATGAATACAGTCAAACAAATTGATCTAGGAACCGAAGAAAGCAAGTCCAAAGAAATGGTTTCAATTGAGATTGATGGCCAACCATTAGAAGTTAAAAATGGCACAAGTATCATGCGTGCTGCCAGAGAATCAGGAATTGATGTGCCTAAATTATGTGCTACCGATTCCCTGAAATCATTTGGCTCCTGCCGACTTTGCGTGGTTGAAATAGAAGGCAGAAAAGGGTTTCCAGCATCTTGCACTACTCTCGCCGAAGAGGGCATGAAAATTCGCACTCAAACCAATACAGTAGCCAAACTGCGTCGCAATGTAATGGAGCTTTATATCTCAGATCATCCCTTAGATTGCTTGACTTGC
>JAYZHY010000099.1:0-12903 GCA_036166115.1 Pseudomonadota bacterium
TTTGTCACCATGCATGGCATGATCATGGTGATATATCTTCTCACCGCACTCTTTCTCGGTGGTTTTGGTAACTATCTGATTCCCTTAATGTGTGGCTCAAGAGATATGGTGTTTCCTTTTTTGAATATGCTCAGCGTATGGGTGTATCTGTTATCTGTTTTGATTTTGTTGGCCAGTTTCTTTGTACCTGGTGGAGCAACTGGTGCGGGGTGGACTCTTTATCCGCCACAAGCAATATCTGATGGTACGCCTGGCGTGGATATGGGGATAATATTAATGCTTGTTTCGCTGGCAGTATTTATCGTTGCTTTTACTATGGGAGGTTTGAATTATGTAACCACTGTATTACAAGCTCGTTGTAAAGGTATGACACTAATGAGAATGCCTTTATCTGTCTGGGGAATATTTATGGCAACCGTATTAGGATTGCTTGCATTCCCAGCTTTGCTTGTGAGTGCAATTATGATGATTTTAGACAAGACAATTTTAACCAGTTTCTTCATGCCAGCAATGATATCCGCTGGTGAGAGTCTAAGTTATAATGATGGCAGTCCAATATTGTTCCAGCATTTATTTTGGTTTTTTGGGCACCCTGAGGTCTATATTGTGGCTCTTCCTGCTTTCGGGATTGTTTCAGATGTGCTTGCGACGCATGCTCGAAAAAACATTTTTGGATACAGGATGATGGTTTGGGCGATTTTAGCGATTGGAGGTTTAAGCTTCATTGTATGGGCGCATCATATGTACGTCAGTGGTATGAACCCATATTTTGGCTTCTTTTTTGCTACAACCACGCTTATTATTGCTGTTCCAACTGCCTTGAAAGTATACAACTGGGTATTGACGCTCTGGCAAGGCAACATTCATCTTAGAGTGCCGATGCTCTTTGCGATAGGTTTTATTTTTACTTTTATTCACGGTGGCTTGACTGGGATATTTTTAGGCAATGTAGTAGTTGATTTACCTTTGTCTGATACGTATTTTGTTGTGGCGCATTTTCATATGGTAATGGGCGTTTCTCCCGTATTGGTGGTTTTTGCAGCGATCTACCATTGGTTCCCGTTGATGTCTGGAAGAATGTTCAACGAAACCCTCGGCAAATGGCATTTTTGGATTACTTTTATTGGTGCATACTCTGTTTATTTGCCTATGCATTATCTTGGTTTCCAAGGCGTTCCAAGACGATATTTCTCAATGGGGAATACTGATTTTCTACCTGAATCAGCTCAAATGTTAAATGTCAGCATTACCATTTCAGCTTTCATACTTGCCGCCGCACAGTTGATCTTTTTGTACAATATTTTCATCAGTTTACGTAAAGGTAAAAAAGCGAAACCAAACTGCTGGGGAGCGACTTCACTTGAATGGCTTACGCCTGATTTACCGCCAAAGCATGGAAATTGGGGCCATCATTTACCCGAGGTGCATCGTTGGGCATATGATTATAGTGTACCTGGGCAAGAACAAGACTTTACACCACAAACTGTGCCGGCCAGTGAAGTGCCTGTTGGGCGAGAACATGGTGTAGAGCATGATTAGATTCATTGGGAGTTTGTAAGAAAAATGACTATAACGTTGATATTTCTGGCTTGTATTATGGCTACCATTATTTTTTGGTTGCTGAGACAAACTTTTAATGTTCAACCCTGGGTGTCCGACACTGTGGCTGACGAAGTTTCTGGTAATTCTCTCGACACTAAACCACAAACGATCGCTCTAACTACTTTCATGGCAGTGGCAACATCACTGTTTGCATTATTTGCCAGTGCTTACACATTAAGGATGAATATGCCTGATTGGAGACCGATGAATGAACCGATGATTTTATGGGTAAATACAGGTTTTCTAGTTTTGGCTAGTGTGGCTTATCAATGGAGTAGATCGATTGTAGGAAAACCAGATATTGGAACACAAAAGGTATCTATAGGATTGGGAGTGGCCGGATTATTTTCGTTGCTCTTTCTCATAGGCCAATTAACAGCTTGGCAACAATTAAATGAAAATGGAATGTATGTATCAACAAATCCTTCCGTTTCTTTCTTTTATGTTCTAACAGCACTTCATGGAGTACATCTTTTGGGTGGGCTTTACGTTTGGGCTCGCTCAGTAATTAGAGTTCTTGGGGATGTTGATCTTAGATCTATTCGTTTAAGTATCGAGCTGTGCGCAGTATATTGGCACTTTATGTTGTTGGTTTGGGTGTTACTTTTCGGTTTGATGTTAGTAACTTAATAATATAAGGAATAAATATGTCGGAAACATCTATGAATGAAACGGCAAATTCATTGCAAGAGGGATTGGCGGGAGTTGTAGGTGATTATTCTGCTGACAAGCAATCTTTCCACGTGCCGTGGGGAAAAGCCATGATGTGGATTTTCTTGCTCAGTGATACGTTTATTTTCAGTTGTTTCTTACTTTCATATATGACAGTGAGAATGTCAGCACAAGATCCATGGCCCATACCTAGTGAGGTATTTGCTTTAAGTTTTGGCGGTGATCCAATCCCACTTATATTGATCGCAATCATGACATTCATTTTGATTACTTCTAGCGGAACCATGGCGATGGCTGTAAATATGGGCTACCGCAAAGATAAAAAGAAAACATTTTGGTTGATGTTCGCAACGGCTGTGTTAGGGGCTTCTTTTGTTGGAATGCAAGCTTTTGAGTGGACAAAATTGATTGTGGACGAAGGGGTTAGGCCTTGGGGAAATCCAATGGGTGCCGCCCAATTTGGATCGGCTTTTTTTATGATTACGGGATTCCATGGTTTGCATGTATCCGCAGGTGTTATATATCTTTTGGTGGTAGCATTTAGAGTCAAAAATGGATTTTATGAGAGACGTGGCAACAACTATGAAATTGTTGAGATAGCCGGACTATATTGGCACTTTGTTGATTTAGTTTGGGTATTTATTTTTGCATTTTTCTACCTTTGGTAATAATGGGAGTTAATTGATATGGCAGGTTCAGAAGGGCAGCAACATCCACTGAGTATTTATTATTGGATTTGGGGATTACTCTTTGTAGTGAGCGGCTTCTCATATGCGGTTGATTATTATCAGCTCCAAGGTGCATTGAGATGGACTTTGATACTGATATTCATGTTTATAAAAGCCGGCTTTATCACAGCAATATTTATGCATATGACTTGGGAACGTCTGGCGCTTCAATTAACAATATTGCTTCCACCGGTTTTCTTAATGGTTTTTATTGGCATCATGGCGATTGAAGGTGATTATACTTTTTTAACACGCATAGAATTTTTTACTGAAAGTGACTTTGTGCCTGTTTATCACAATAGTACAACGCCTCATTAATTTTATTTTATCTACTCCACCGTGATTGATTTAGCGATTCTTTTAGATAGAAAGGTAACTTCCTGAGAGATTTTCTTTGTATCTAAACTCAAGAATTTCTTTTCATGCATAAGTATTTTGCCATCAACAATTACGTTGATTACGTCTTGTTCATCAGTAACATAGACAAGGTGAGAAATAATGTCATAGCTTGGTTGGTGATGCACGTCATCAAATGCAACTTGAATAATGTCAGCTTTCATACCCACACGTAGCGTTCCAATTTCATTTTCCATTCCAATAATTTTTGCGCCACTGGCAGTAGCCATCTTAAGTACTGTTTTTGCTGATAAAGCCTCAGGATTCATGGTTACTACTTTTTGTTGTAATGCTGCAAGACGCATTTCTTCCCACATATCGAGATCATTATTGCTCGCGGCGCCATCTGTACCTAGCCCAACAAGCACGCCTGCATCAAGCATTTTTGATATTGGTGAAATTCCTGATGCTAATTTCATATTGGATGTTGGGTTGTGAATCACTCCAACTTTATGTTTTGCTAGGATTGCTATTTCTTTCTCGGTTGGCCAAACTACATGTGCCGCAATGGTGATACCTTCGAAAAAATTAATTGAATCAAGAGCCTCGATACTTGTCATTCCGTATGTTGATTCTGAATATTGCAATTCAAATTGAGATTCAGACAAATGGATACTTATTGGGCTGTTGGTTAATTTAGCGGTGCGGCGAGTTTCTTTGAGTTGCTCTAGATTCATTGAGTAAATTGCATGCGGCCCTAATATCGGCGTTATGGTCGCATGTTTGTCTTTCCAATGTTCAATGAATGCATTACCTTTTTTAATAGCATCTTCTGCATTTTGTGCATTGGGTGTTTGGTTGTCACTCACGGTAGAAGATACCAATGCCCTAAGCCCACAGGAGGCAACTACTTCAGCAATAATATCTGGGTAAAAATACATATCTACAAAAGTAGTAGTTCCGCCTCGGATCATTTCCCAGCAAGCAAGCTCAGTTCCAACACGCACAAATTCCTCATTCACGAACTCTTGTTCTAAAGGGAAAATATAATTATTTAGCCAATCAATTAAAGAGCGATCATCAGCAACGCCTCTTAACAAAGTCATTGCAGCATGAGAATGACCGTTAATAAGTCCTGGCATGGCAATTCTATTCTTCCCATTGATTTTTTTGGTAGCTCGGTATTTTTTATTGATATTTTCAATACTATCGATATCAACAATGATTCCATTGGTAATGGCTATTGCCGATTCATTAAGAACTGAATTCGAGCTATCCATAGTTACGATATGATCTGCTTCTATGATGATATCAATATCTGTCTTGTTGTCAGTGCCTTGTTGTTCACAAGATGTGATTGCAAAAAAAGCCAAGAGCGACAGTATGAGGATGAGAGGCGATTCTTTTAACATAGATTTAGAATTGGTATTTTAAATTAAAACATTAACCTATATTATAATTCTTTTAAATACTATTTCTGTATTTCAGTAATAGATTAATTGGAGAAAAGTTATCATTAGTATTATAGGTATTTTCACTATCCTTGGGATTGCCTGGCTCTTTTCGGAGAACAGGAAAGCAATTAATTTAAAAATAATTGTTATGGCTTTTTTATTGCAATTTTTAATTGCACTTTTTTCATTGTATCTTGATTTTGGCAAGATGGTTGTTCAAAAGCTCAGTAATGGGGCCAGATACATTATTGATTTCTCTCAAGAAGGTGTTGCATTCGTATTTGGTCCATTGGCTAATGAGTGGAGTTTTGCCATCAACGCACTTCCCGTTATAATTTTTTTATCAGCCTTAACTGCCGTGCTCTATCATCTTAAAGTTATGCAGATTTTTGTGAATGTAATTGGGGGTGCGCTTAAAAAAATTCTTGGCACAAATATTATAGAATCCATGAATGCTGCGGCCAACATCTTCTTAGGTATGGACAGTTCACCGCTTGCTGTCAGGCCATATTTAAACAAGATTAGTGATCCACAAATGTTCGCCATCATGGTTTCAGGTTTAGCATCGGTTGCTGGAACAGTACTTCTTGCTTACGCTCAAATGGGGGCTCAGTTAGAATATTTGCTTGCAGCTTGTTTTATGTCCGCTCCGGGTGGATTGCTTATGGCAAAGATTGTGATGCCAGACCAATCAAGTGCAGATGATATAAAAGAGGATGTTGACATCAATTCAACTAAAAGCCCTCATACCAATCTAATTATGGCTGCGGCGGTAGGTGCTGGAGATGGCGTCAAATTGGCGGTTAGTATTGGCGGTATGTTGATAGCATTTGTGGCCTTGATTGCTTTGGTTAACAGTTTGTTTATGGGTGTCGGCTCAATGATCGGCATTGAAGGACTCACTATGCAGAAAATACTTGGCTGGATTTTCTCACCTATTATGTTCTTATTGAGTATTCCATGGGAAGAGGCTCAAGCAGCTGGCGCTTTATTTGGTGAAAAACTTATCTTGAATGAGTTTGTTGCATTTAGTCATTTAACTGAGTATTTATCAGGAATGAGCGAAAAAACAACCGTTATTGTTACTTTTGCTTTGTGTGGATTTGCAAACTTTGCTTCCATTGCAATTTTAATGGGTTCGGTGGGTATTTTAATACCAGATAAGAAGGAATTTATTGCCCGATTTGGTATAAAAGCAGTCTTAGCGGCATCGCTTGCAAATCTTATGAGTGCCGCATTTGCTGGCTTGTTATTTGGTTTGTGATTATCGGAAAGACTCAATGAGAGAGAAGATAATAATTGATTGTGATCCGGGGCAGGATGATGCTGTAGCACTCTTTTTGGCATTGGCCTCGCCTGATGAGTTGGAAATTCTAGGTATTACAGCGGTAGCAGGCAATGTCCCTTTGAGCCTAACACAAAGAAATGCGCGTATTGTATGTGATATAGCACAAAATAAAGATACAACTGTATATGCTGGATGCCCAAGACCGATGTTACTTGAGTTGGTAACTGCTGAGAATGTTCATGGAAATACAGGGCTTGATGGAGTTGATGTGTATGAGCCTGAGCAAATCTTAGGAGATTTACATGCTGTTGATTTTATTGCTGAGACCTTAAAGGCAGCCAACAAAAATTCAATCACCTTGGTACCTACTGGACCATTGACAAATATAGCGATGGCAATAATTAAAGACCCAACAATTATAGAAAATATTAAACAAATCGTTTTAATGGGAGGAGCCATGCGTGAGGCAGGCAATCTTTCTGCTTCGGCAGAATTTAACATGCGTGTTGATCCTCATGCTGCTCAAGTAGTATTTGACTGCGGAAAACCAATTACAGTAATGAGTTTAGATGTTACGCATAAAGTTCTTACTACCAAGGAAAGAGTTAAAAGGATTTCAGAGATAGACAATCCCGCGGCAGTAGCAACTGCCGGAATGTTAGAATTTTTTGCTCGTTATGATTCAAAAAAATATGGTTTTGATGGTGCGCCACTTCATGACCCTTGCACTATTGCTTGGCTCTTACAACCTGAATTATTTGAAGGAAAAAAATGCAGCGTAGCAGTGGAAACGAGTTCACATTTAACCATGGGCCATACGTCAGTAGATTTTTGGGGAGTAACAGGCGAAACAGCCAATGTTACTTGGATGCACAGTGTTGATGCAGATGGTTTTTATGAGCTACTGATAAATCGTTTAGAAAAATTTGAAAAATAACATCTATCTTGGTTCGTATTTCCCAATTATATCTTTATCCAGTCTAGCGCCAATCTGTTGTATCACTTTCGAGGCTGACCAAGAGCCTAAATGGGCGCATTCAGGAATTGTTTTGTCTTGCGTTAAGCCATAAAGGAAAGCTCCCGTATAAGTATCACCAGCTCCTGTAGTGTCAACAATATTTTGAGTAGTCACTGCATCTTCATTGGTTATGATTGAGCCATTAACAATAACTGAACCTTTTGCACCTAAAGTGATTACCGAAAGATTATTCAATTTGCTTGCCTCAGAAATCATGTCTTCATAATTCTTGGTTTGGGTAAGCATCATCATTTCATTTTCATTAGCAAAAATAATATCAGCATGGTGTTGCGTTATTTCACTAAAAGCTTGATGGTGTCTTTCAACACAAAACGAATCCGAAAGAGATAAAGCAATTTTTACTGAAGAGTTGGCTTTAAGCTTAATGGCTTCTTTGGCTATCTTTTCGCCATCTGGAATGTCCCAGATATAACCTTCTAATAGAATGATTTGAGTTGAACCAATTGACTCCTCATTAACATCAATTACAGAAAGCTCAGTGCAGGCTCCTAAAAAAGTTTGCATGGTTCTTTGTCCATCATCTGTTATTAGGACATGACTTCTGGCAGTAGCAGATCCTGTTTCAGCAGGGGGTAATCTTACATCTACTCCCATGGAAACCATATCATCGACAAATATTCTTCCCCAACGATCATTTTTCACTTGACCGATATATCCTGCATTGCCACCAAAACTAGAAAAACAGGCAATCGTATTGGCAACAGAACCGCCAGACATTTCTTTGGTTTGTGTTATCTGGTTATATAAATTGGCCGCATCAGTTTCATTTATGAGGTTCATTGAGCCTGGCGTTACGTCTATTTCTTGAAGAAATTTATGATTTACCTGTGACAGAATGTCGACGATTGCATTGCTAATACCGATAACTTGAGTTTGATTTGGCATTAATTCAATTCCTTTCCACTTAATTCTTTGTTTTCTGAGCTACTTTTTATTACCGAGAGATGCATATGATGTATATGATTAAGTAAGATTTTATATATAATCTATTAAGCATTATAAGGATATTCTCTATATAGAGCATTAATTTTTGGTAAGTCAAAATATGGACAAAGTCATAGTCACTGCACAAGAATTACTCGATGATTCATTTCGTCTTGGTATAAAAGTTATTGAAAGTCAATTTGAGCCAACTTTATTAGTTGCAATATGGAGAGGAGGTGCATCTGTTGCGGTTGCCATACATGAATTGATGGTATATCAAGGGTTTAAACTAGATCATACAATTATCAAGGCATCATCGTATGCCGGAACGGAACAATCCAATCATATTGTTATAGAAGGCATGAATAACATCATAGATAGAACTACAAAGAATGATCGCTTACTGATTGTCGATGATATTTTTGATACAGGAAGAACAACTGTTTCAGTTTTGCAGGCATTAAGAGAGGGTTGTGGAGAAAACACAGCTGAAGACATTCGAGTTGCCACTCCTTGGTATAAGCCAGCAAAGAACAATACGGATATTATTCCCGACTATTACTTACACACAACTGATAAATGGGTAGTTTTTCCTCATGAATTGGACGCATTAACTGAAGATGAAATAGCTGCACATCGATCAGTAATAAGTTGATATAAGATATTTGTGATCATGAAACGAGAGAGTCCACTTAATATCATTTTAGCAGAAACCCCTGATTTTTCTGATGAAGAAGCTATAAAGATTGTAAAACGTCACTACAACATGGACGTTCTTGTTAAGAATTTAGTGAGTGAAAGAGATCAGAATTTTCTTGTTAGCACAGCAGAGAATAAAAAATTTGTTTTAAAAATTGCAAATTGTGAAGAAGATCCTTTGGTCACTGACTTTCAAATTAAGGCTTTAATTCATATACAGAAAAAGAATGACAAAACGATAACTTTGCCCGAAATCCTCAAATCTAAAGATGGTTGTGACTCAATAAAGGTAGAAAAAGACAATAAAACACATACTGTCAGAGTTGTATCTTACCTTGATGGAGAGCCTTTGTGGACTTCAAGTAAGTCTAAACCTGATGCGATTTTGGCAAATGATATGGGCAGATATTTGGCACGTCTAGGAAAAGTGCTAAATGATTTTAATCACCCCGGATCTGATCAAAGTTTATTGTGGGACATGAAACAAGCTTTATTTGTCAAAGAAATTCTTGACCACATTCAATCTCAATCAGCCAGAGAAATGGTCAAAGAAGTTTTGGGTGTATTTGAGGAGCATGCCTTACCAAAATTTGATGCTTTGCGTTGGCAAGTCATTCACAATGATATGAATCCAGATAATGTGTTGATTGACTCAACACCTGAAAAACATGTCTGTGGCATGATTGATTTTGGTGATATGGTTTATTCTCCACTAATCATTGATCTTGCTGTTGCTGCAGCTTACTTGGATACAGATGATGGGAACCCGATGTATCTAATGAATAATTTTGTTGCTGGTTATAATAAGGAAATTCCTTTAAAGAATGATGAAACAAGTATTTTGTTTGATTTGATAAAGGTACGTGTTGCTACGACAGTTGCTGTTTTGGATTGGAGAAAATCGTTTCGCGAAAAGGGTGATCCGTATTTAGAGGTTAATTCCAACGACACTTCACTGAATTTATTGGGAAGGTTAATGGAGATACCTAGGGAACACGCAATTCAAACATTTAATCAAATTTGCGCTTCAAATGTTTAAGCAGCATCTTCTAAATATAATAAACAAGTCAACTCTGATCAGATCTAATGAATTGAGAGCCACAATCTTATCTTTTAGTTTTGTTTTCCTCTTGATGACGGCATATTTTATTCTAAGACCAGTAAGGGATGCCATGTCAAGCGATTGGACGGATGCTGAATTAAGTTGGTTATGGACGTCAACGTTCTTTTTTAGTTTCATTGCAGTCAGTATTTATGGAGAAATTATTTCAAGAATAAAATCTAGATTCGTTGTTCCAGGAGTTTACATATTCTTTGCTTTTTCGTTTCTTGCATTTAATGTATTTGCATCAACTATTTCAAATACGGATCTTGTAAATAAATTTTTTTATGTGTGGTTAAGCGTTTTCAGCCTTTTTCACGTATCAGTTTTTTGGAGTTTTATCTCCAGCCTTTTCTCACAAGAACAGGCACCTAGGTTATTTGGTTTTATTGCATCTGGAGCCAGTATAGGTGCAATTGTTGGTCCTTCAGTGCCAATTCTTTTTGCCAGCGAAGTTGGCACTATGAATTTATTAATAATTGCTGGAATTATGTTATTTGCAACATTACCTATAATTAATTCTCTCGAAAAACTTAAAGTTTCTGAACTGGGAAATAAGAGTTTGGAAGGTGAAGCGAGTGCTCAAATATTGAAGAAGGATTTTTTGTCTGGCTTTAGGACGCTGAGTAGAGATCCATACCTAATAACAATCGGTCTTTTTATTTTGTTTTACGTTGTTATGAATACTTTCGTCTATTTTGAATTGAGAAAATTCTTAATTGATTTTGACCGCTCTACCCGTACTCAGATCTGGGCATCTATTGATTTGGCTGTAAATATCTTAGCAATTATAACGGCAGTTTTTTTTACCAGCCGAATAGTTACTCGTTTAGGAATGTCGGTTACTTTGGTTTTAATACCTATTGCAATGATTTTAGGTTGGTTGGTTGTTGCTGCGTCACCTTTCCTATTAATATTAATTGGACTGCAGATCTTAAGAAGAGCGGGAAATTATGCCGTAACTAAACCCGGTAGGGAAATGTTGTTTACTTTAGTTAATAATGAGGCGCGTTATAAAGTGAAACCGGTTATCGATATTGTAATTTATCGAGGCGGAGATATGTTGACTGCCTGGTTCTATACTTTATTAACAGCAACATTTGGTTTTGGTATTGCCGGTATTAGTATAGTCGCCTCTTTTGTCGCTGGTTTATGGGCAGTTACTGGTTTTTATTTAGGAAAAAAATATAATATTCGTGGTAATAGTTCAAATGAGTAATGATCTTATATGAAAGATGCAACGCTAAAAAAACTCGCATCAACGATTCGTGGTAGAAGAACGGTCAAGATGTTCCAGAAAAAAACGGTGGATTCAGAAATTGTAATGGATGCCATTGATTTGGCACGTTGGGCGCCAAATCATCATTTAACCGAACCGTGGCACTTTTATCTCCTCAATGACTCTATTATAAAAAAATGTGTGGATTTAATTCAAATTGTTGTCACTGAAAAAAAAGGAAAAGAAATTGGTGTATTTAAGGCTAAGGATGCTGCTTCTCGACCAGGATGGTTAGTAGTTACCTGCAAAAAATCAGAAGATGAGCTCACACAACAAGAAGATTACGCGAGCGTCTGTTGTGCCATTCAAAATTTCAGCCTTTATCTCTCTGAAGCAAAACTTGCATCAAAATGGTCAACAGGCCCAATCACACGTGACCCACGTTTTTATGAGCTCTTAGGCATTGAGAGCGAGAAAGAGTTTATAGTCGGGTTAATCTGGTATGGTTATCCGAAATTGTTGCCAGTTCAGACACGCAGCAAACTCGATGAAATCGTAACTGTTATTGATTAATTCTTCGTACCAGAAGTATCATCATTGATCCATCGAAAACCAATAAGAAAAATAATTGATGTAACAACACCAAATATACTCATTACCAAGATTGTGTTTCTTATTGATCCGTTATAGATCAGGCCACTAGTAATTGATCCAATTGAAGAACCTAGATTTTGCAAGGTACCGATTATTGAGGCTGCCATTCCTGCAATTTTTGGGACAGGATCTAAAGCTATTGCAGTCGCATTGGCTATAAGAAAACTCGTGCCAAGCATATAAAGACAGACGCTAAACCATAAAAAAATAAAACTAGTTTGATTTAGCCAAGCAATATACATCAATAATAATCCGCCAATACCAACAAGGGTTGCCCCAAATCCTGAAATCTGGATAATTTTAAACTTCTTCAGGAGTTGACGGTTTAATAAAGATCCAATTAATACCGTAAGACCTGTGAGCGAGAATATCACCCCAAACCATTCTACCGGAAATTTATATATTCCTATGATGAGCGCGGATGATCCTGAGATTAAGGACATATAGCCCATAGTTGAAACCACCACTAATAGCATTCCAAAAATACTTTCTTTATGACTGAAGAATTCTTTTATACCGAACAAGAATTGCTTTTGAACTAAATTTTCTTTATTCGGAATTCTGGTTTCATGCAGACATTTATTTATACCAACCAGAATAATGCCTCCAAATATTGTGATAGCAAAGAATGGGGCTCGCCAGTTAAAACTAGAAACTAAATAGCTGCCCAAAATTGGAGCTAACATGGGTATAAAGGTAAATACCATAACCATAAGTGAAAGAATATTTGCGGCTTCTTTGCCACTGGCTATATCTCTGACCATTGCTCGTGATACTGAGATTCCAACTGAAGCCCCGAGCCCTTGGGCAAATCTCGCTAATAGCAAGATTTTCATAGATGTGGCCATTGCAGTAAAGATCCCAGCTACTATGAAAATGGCAAGGCCGCTTAAGAGAACTGGGATTCTGCCGATACGATCTGAGATTAGTCCGGATGGCAGTTGACCAAGAGCAACTCCCGCCATAAAAAATCCAATGGTCAGTTGTCCTGTTGATAAAGTGCTGGATAGAGCGTGAACCATATAAGGTATTGATGCTAGACTCATGTCAATCGATAAAGCACCCATTCCAGTTAAGCATCCAAGGACAATGAAGAATCTAGGCTTTATGGGGGATTTTATTTTCTTATTCATAGGGTAAACAACTCATTTTCAGCTGAGCATTAATATACAGCTTTGAGTCTCTT
>JAYZHY010000100.1:0-11145 GCA_036166115.1 Pseudomonadota bacterium
CCGAGATGTATATGATGCAGAAAAATGGGGTGAGGATGTATTGTGTAGCCCCAAGGAAAGGGAAGCTTTAGCAAAAATTATAGCATTAGGATTTTGTGATGTTTTTCGAAAGTTTGACCAGGAAGAAAACCAATTTAGTTGGTGGGACTATCGAGCAGCCAGCTTTAGAAGAAATGCCGGAGTCAGAATTGATTTAATTCTTGCGAGTGAATCGCTTAAAGAAAAATGCGAAATAAGCTATATTGATCGTGAGCCAAGAACTTGGGAAAGACCTTCGGATCACACCCCAGTTATTGCTGAATTTAATATTTAAATACTAATTTAATGACTGATATACCAAATTTTTAAATTTCTTTGCAGCATCAGAGTAATTGATCACTACTAATTACCTCTATTTAGGATCTTTTTAATAAATTGAATGCGATCGTTACCAAAAAACATCTCGCCATCTATAAAAAACGTTGGTGCCCCAAAAACACCCCGAGATATTGCCTCTTCGGTGTTGTTTTTTAGTTCATCTTTAATGTCTTGATTTGAAATATTCTCTATCAGTTGTACTTCATCCAAATTATTGGCTTTGATTAAATCAATCAATACGTCTGAACGACTTAAATCTTTATCGTCTACAAACATCGCATGAAAAAGCGATTGATTCATCTCTTCAAAACAATTAAATCGATGGGCAACAATCGCCAATCTTAAAGCTTTCAGTGTATTTTGAGGAAAAATTGAATTCGTTCGGTATGGAATACCATAATGCTTCGCCCAAAGTTGTATATCAGAAATAAGATATATGCCTTTTTCTGGAATATTTCCTGGAGGACTATTTTTAGTCGCTTGCATCACAGCGCCTAAGAGAATTGGGCGATATAAAACTTCAGCCTCCTTCAATTTATGAATTTGAGAATTCGCTAAATAAGAATAAGGACTTACGTAATCATAAAAAAATTCCAGCTTTTTCTTCATATACTTTGCCTAATAAAATCAACATTACTTATTTTCTTTGTATTTACGAAAAGCTATTGACTGATCCCGAGTTAATCGTCTTTTTGCATAATAAGCAGCAAGTATGCCAGCAAAAATGCCATATATGATGCCTACTACACCAAACTCATTAACTAAAAATGTTTTAATGGTATGCCATGAGATTTCATCTATTAAAGCAATGGCTCCAGTATTAAATTCCCGCCCTGTCAGATTCAAAGCGCTCAAGAAACTTCCTGTTATAGAAGCAAGAATTGCAAAAAAGGCAGCCAATAAAGGTACATACCAATCCAATCCAAGCCCATACTTCCTAAATGCTTGTCCTATTAATATACCTTGCAAAATAGAAATCCACGGAAAGAAACGATCAAAAAACATTGAAATTGACACCCAAAAAACGTTAATAAAAATCAATGCCACAAATGCACCAAGAACTCCTCTTAAAACTGATTGCTCGTAATGCAAGCTTCTGCCTGCTTGTATTGAATAAAGATCCATGAATCAATAGTGTTTTTTGGTATTTAGAATCCCATCACTCGTTCAGGAATGATTACGCCATTCTCTTTTGCATATTGATCCCAAGCTTCTAACATTTCCTGCATCTTTTCAGGATGCTGTCCAGAGATATCATAAAATTCAGATGGGTCTTCTGATAAGTTGAATAACTGCCATTCATAATTATCTTCTAGGGGAGTTTGCCAGGAAAAGAAGTCCTCTTTTGGCTCTTGTATCATTTTCCAATTCCCTTTTCTTATGGCAGTTTTACCAAATAATTCCCAGCCTTCGATATGATTTTCGCTATGAGTATTGCGACTGTCTCCCAACAAAACGGGCAATATTGAAACGCCTTGCATAGGCAGTACTCTCCGTTGTTTGTAAATGTCCATAGGATGATCTATATCTAACAAATCTAATAAAGTGGGCATGATATCTTTGACATGTGTATAGCTTGTGTTTACGGTGCCATTATTAAACTTAGGAAAATAAATAAATGCTGGCGCCCTAATACCTCCTTCTGAGGAAAAGCCTTTAAAACGACGCCAAGGGCCAGTACTTACTCTGGCCCATTCTGATCCATACCATAGATATGAATCGGGTTGCCCCATATTTTCATAGCTGTTATCACAACATGAGCTCAAATGACTAGCTATACCATAATCCGCAAAACTCTGATCCAAAGGGTGACCTTCTGCGCCATTATCGGACATGAAAAAAATAAGTGTATTCTCCAGCTCTCCAATATTTTCAAGATGAGTAACTAATCTGCCAATATTATGATCTATATCATTTACCATCGCCGCATATATCTCCATCAATTTTGAAGATCTTTTTTTATCTTCATCGCTTAAATCATCCCAAGGTATATCATCGAGCATATTCTTAGAAGCAGGAATTTCATCATCGACTAACCCTAATTCCTTTAATTTTTCTAAACGCTTTTGGTAAATCACATCATAACCGTGATCGTAATTTCCTTGTTGTTTTTCAATTGAAGATTGTGGTGCCTGTAGCGGCCAATGTGGTGCCGTGTATGCAAGATAGCCAAAAAAAGGTTTATCATCTGCTTGGTTACTATCAATATATTCAAGCATTTTTTCGGTATAAAATTCAGTAGAATAAAAATCATCTGGCAATGCGTCGATGATAACTCCATCATCCCTATATGGCGCCTTTTTCGATCCGAGTATGGGAAGCATATTATTAAAATGACCAGCCCCTCCAGACAATAAAGCAAACGATCGATCAAAACCTCTGGCAGTCGGACTATTATTTTCTTCATATCCAAGATGCCACTTCCCAGTCATGTATGTATGGTAATTGCTGTCTTTAAGTATGTTTGGCAGTGCAACTACTCGAAAATTCAAATAGCCTTCATAACCTGGCTGGCCTTTTTGATTTTCTGATTGTTCTCCTGACATACTGCCCATGCCTACCAGATGATTATCAATCCCAGAAAGCAACATTGCTCTAGTGGGTGAACAGGTCGGAGCAACATAATAATTGGCAAACTTAATACCATCAGTGGCAAGCTTATCTATATTGGGAGTTTCAATTTCACTGCCAAATACACCAAGGTCTGTATAACCAATATCATCAACCACAATTACCAAAATATTTGGTTTCTTTTGTGTCGTATTATTTTCGTTTTGCATGCAACCTAAAATAGGTATACACAATATCAATCCAATAATATGATTTCTTAGTTGCTTTAATTTAAAAATTTTCTGATTCCTTTGATTCCATTTATCATAAAAATATTAACCTACAAATCAGTGCGTATTGACCACAACTCTGGGAAAAATCTATGTTCGGTAGCCATTGTTTTTAGCCAAGTAACACCAGCAGACCCCCCTGTTCCTGGTTTAAATCCTAAAATTCTTTCAACAGTTGTATAATGCTGGAATCGATATCTTGCAAAAATATCAGAAAACTCTGTAAGTAATTCACCAAAAAGATAAAGATCATTTGTAGGTTCTGGGTTCTTATAAATTTCTAACCATGCCTTTTCGATACTTTTATGAGGTTTATATGTTTTTTTCCAATCGCGATCAAGGCATTCAGGCGCAATATCGTATCCTCTTCTTTTAAGTAATCGGATTATTTCATCATACAAACTTGGCGTTTCGAGATTCTTCAATATTGCTGGATATACATGATGAACATTTTTGTGTACAGAAGCCATGGCTATATTTTTGTTCCCCAAAATAAATTCTACATGTCTAAACATAAAAGATTGTTGCCCTGAAGCAACATTTAGATAGTCTCTAAATTGCTTAAATCCGTCTGGTCGTATGGTAGACAATACATCCCAAAACCTTGTAAGTAATATACAAATTTCTTTGCATCTTGCTAAAATCAATGATGCATTAGGTAAATCATCTTCCATAATTCTCAAGCGAGCGTTATATAATTCATAATAAGCTGACTTAAAAAGCATTTCCTTGCACTGGCCTTGAACAATAAAGCACATCTCATCATAGCCCCTAGAGCGTGGGTGCTGAAGACTCAGCATTAAATCAACACTTTGGTAATCAATGTAAGGATTGGCATTACCTTTAAACTCAGTTATAGGTTGACCTTTGGTTTCTTTAACTTGTTGTTGCCTTTCTTCTTCAGAGCCTATTTCCATGGGCCGAGGATAAGGCGAACTATCAACTTCATTGATATCAATAATTTCTGGAATTTCATATTTAAAATTCATTTAACATCCCCTAATATCTGCTTCATCATAAGCCCTTTTAACGGACAATCATGATGCATCATATTAAAAACAATATCGAAATGATTGCTGTCTTTAACTTCTATCAAGTTACTTTTATTTCCTGTATCTTTCCACTTTTTTTCAAATTCAATGCTCTGTCTTTTAAACTCACTTGTTTCATTTTCACCCCAAGAAACAATCACATCTGAATTATTAGGCTCAACTAGGAATAAAGGGCTTAATCTTTCTGCTTCATGCATATCCAAGTTTAGAGGTTCATTGATATATGTGTGAACAATTGGGCGGACATCAAAGACACCGCTTAACAAAGTAACACCCTTGATTACATCGTCTGGTAAATTATATTTATTCCAGTTTGTTAGCATAGTCATTGCAGCTAAATGAGCACCGGCTGAACTCCCTAAAAGAAAAATCTTATTTTTATCATACCCAAATCTTTTGGCATTACTAAAAAGCCACTGTATAGATCTTCTGCATTGTTCGATCATTTCACTTATATGTGCCATTGGTGCAAGCGTATAATCAATTGCACAATAAGCAATACCGTGATCAAAGAAATGTTTCGCTGGAAACAAGCAATCATCTTTACTTAATAGCTGCCAATATCCACCATGAATGAAGACAACTAGAGGTGATTCTGGATTATCCGTCGCACACAAATCTAACTTCTCTTCTTGATTAATTCCATAAACCAAATCCTTTTGAATTTCTATTTGATTGGAAATATTTATTGACTCTTGAGTGTATTTTTTGATCAATTCTTCATAATTTGATACACACGAGCTTGGTGAATACTCTCTCTCCAAAGTCGCTTTATTCATCTTCTCCCAAGGCAATATATCTGAAGCCATATGAATCTTTGTTTTAGTTATGCGGTAATTATTTGGTAAAAAAGAACAATAAGCAGTACAGGCGCAACATATCGGACTAAGAACAGCCAAATAACATGAAAGTGATTACTTTTATTGTAAAATAGCTCGTCTAGACTGTATTTTGTTTTTACTACCCAGCCAGCAAACACAGCAATCATCAATCCCCCAAGTGGCATAATGATATCGGTTGCAAGAAATGCAAACACATCAAAAAATCCTTTATCACTCAACATTTCTATGCCAGCTAAAGGTCGAATATCAGAAAAAACATTAAACGATAAGGCAGCCAAAGACCCGAGCACAAAACCGACAAAACCGACAACCAAAGCGGCCATCCGTCTTGATAGTCTTGTTTCATCACATAACCATGAAACCGGTGCCTCTATCATCGCAATAGAAGAAGTTAATGCTGCAAAAAACAACAAGACAAAAAATAAGGCCCCAAATACTAAGCCTCCTGATGTTTGGGAAAAAGCAATTGGCAAGGCCTGAAATACTAGCCCAGGACCAGAACTTGGTTCAATACTATTAGCGAAGATTATTGGAAATACGGCTAAGCCGGCTAATATTGCTACCATACTATCTGCTCCAACAATAATGGATGCTGACTCTGGAATATTTACCTCTTTTTTTAAATATGCCCCAAAAGCAACAAGGTTAGTTAAACCTACACTCACCGAAAAGAAAGCCTGACCAAAAGCAGTTAAAATCACTTGAGCGTTTAGTTTTGAAAAATCTGGAGTAAACAAGAAATTTAAAGCAGCCATAAAGTCCCCCACTATCGCTGCATAAACCACCATCATAACCAACATAAAAAACAAAGCTGGCATCATTAATCTAACTGCTTTCTCCAACCCTTTATGCAACCCTCTCGATGAGATATATACAGTCAGACCAATAAAAACACAAAACCATAGATAGAGTTCGATAGGATTGGCGTTTAATTCATCAAAAAGATTAATAATCTGGCTAGTTTGAAGATCGGCCAATTGTCCTGTTGCAGTTTTTGCAGCGAAAGCCACTGTCCATGCTCCAACAACAGAATAAAAGGACAACGCAAATACTGCGCCCACACCAGCCAGAACTATTCCCATCCAACGCCAATGTTTGGAATGCCCAGATTCAACCGCAACATTCTCAATTGCATTAGGCGGTCCTCCGCCCCCGCGACGACCGATCATTAATTCTGCTATACATACCGGCAAAGCTAGAACAACTACTGCAGCAATATATATTAATACAAACGCACCACCTCCATTTGACCCGGCTTTATATGGAAACATCCAAATATTACCAAGACCAACAGCTCCACCTACACAAGCCATAATAAAGACCATTCTAGAAGACCATTCTAATTTATTTGTGTTTGTCATCTATGCCTCTCTTTTTATATATTGCGAGCTGGTTTATTCTAAATTACTCAAGACCAACTCTGCTGCAGCCAAATCTTCTAAAGCAGTGCCAACAGATTTAAATAAAGTTATTTCGTCTGCTTTAGTTCGCACCGTCTTTTCTTCTTTAATTACTTCAGCAAGCTCAGCCAGTATATCCTTTTCAACTATTGCCCCTTCTTTTAAGGCAGTAATTAATTCACCAGATTCACTTAAAGCACCATCATATGTATCAACCACTATCTTAGCCAACACAACTGCTTGATTGTCAACTTCCCGCATCTCTGGTGTGAATGCACCAACCAAATCGAGATGCTGTCCTGGCTTTAGCCATTTACCCAATATTAAAGGTTCATTACTTAGCGTAGCACATGATATTACGTCAGCAACAGAAACAGCTTTTTTGAGATCTGTTACAACATCAATTTTAATGTTATCAAATTCAAGAAAAGAAATAAGTTGCTCTGCTTTTTTTTGGCGTCGGCCCCAGATTAATACTCTTGAATAATCTCGAACTTGCATATGAGCTTTGACTAGATGAGGTGCGAGATTCCCAGTACCTACCATCAATAATGTCTTTACATCATGATTCGCAAGATAATCTGCCGCAAGAGCTGAAGCACAAGCAGTTCTTCTTAAAGTCAATTCTGTGCCATCCAAAACCGCTTTAGGTAGACCATTTTCTGCATCTAACAAAAAATAATTTGCATGCACTGCGCTCAAATTTTGTTCTACATTCCCTGGAAAAACAGAAACAATTTTAATACCCACATTCTTACCTTGCCTCCAAGCTGGCATCACTAACAATGTGGCATCATAGTTCCCATTTGTCTTGATCTTATGTTGTGTGCGCTCCGGCGAAATAGTCTCAGTGGAAAATGCTTTTTTCAGCGATTCAATCAATCTGTCATAAGGTAAGGCCTCTGCAACGGAATCAGCATTAATAATTTGCATAATATTAACGATTGCTTTTAATTAATTTCATTACATAGGCCGCTGTTTAAAATACTTTCGTCGATGACCCAATCACCGTTTAATGCTTCCTGCAAAAGCTGACATCGCATTGTGTCGTTTGGTATTCTTGTATCTAGTAATAATTTTTCAACCAGTATCGAATAAGTTAGTGACTGCTTTTCCATCCTTGTTCCTCCTCCATGAGGTGTATCAATAATTAGGAATTTATTCTTTCCAGAATCATTATTCCAAGCACCCCATTCAACTAAATTACCATTTCTTCCTCTGCCAGGATCACCGTTATAAGCAAATTCAGACCAATATGACATCATAGCTTCAGACAATTTTTTAGCTTCTTGAATATTGTTTTTATCGAACATATATTCCTCTAGCCCACCTAATTCCATTCCTCCCATAACAAATGGTATTTCGATCGCATGCGCCGCACCCAAAATTCTCGATAAATCCATCAAAAATATTTTTGGTTCTTCGTCCCAATCAAAACGATACCCAAAAATTTGATCATTGCCTAATTTTGCTAGCTCAGAGGCTGGTTTATCAACTGCTGCCACCTTCCAACCAGCGGAACCATATTCTGAAGAAATATCATAAAGATTTTGGTCTTTAATAAAAGTCAGAGAAAATCTTTGCGAAATAAAATCAGGATCAAATGCCAAAAATAATTTCATCTCATCTCTATTGGTGCCCATAATTATCGGTATGTTTCTGAGTTTCTCGTTTGTAGTGAAGTCCATTCCGCTACGAGGCAAAACATGGCCATCATTAATAACTTGATGCATGTAATCTTTGATAACCAAATTATTATAATAAGTTTCCTGAATTTGTTCTTTCTTCTGATCATACAAATAATCATAAATCTCATCATCAGTCATTGTATCTTGTACTTCGATGGCATCTTTCCAATTTAGTGCTAATCCGTCAGCAATCAAGAGTTGATTTAATAATTCCTTTGAGCTGATTCTATTTTCGAGTTCAGCATCATGGCCACTATAGTCAATAACTTCTTTGAGGCTGGATGTTTTTGTGCTGCCGCTCTGAGAAATAACCTTATGAAATAGGCCTTCCGAAAGCGGCGAGAACATCAGTGCATAAACATTATGCCCTCCTGCGGATTCTCCGAAAATTGTTACATTATTTATATCGCCACCAAAGTGTTCAATATTTTTTTGTACCCATCTCAATGCCGCTATTTGATCGAGCGTGCCATAATTTCCCGATTGATCTTCAAGGTTATCGGATAAGCGTTTAATGCTCGGATGTATAAACCATCCAAACATTCCCAAACGGTAATTGATTGTTACCACCACAACTCTTTGAGATGATGCCAATACACTCGGATCGTAAATACTCGATGTCCCAATTATATTTGAACCACCATGTACCCAATACATAACGGGCAATTTCTCATCATTCTGAATGTTTTTGGGAGTAAAAATATTTAAATAAAGGCAATCTTCAGATCCATGCACACTGCCAACTACTGCTTCCGGGTCTCCAAATGTTGATCCAGTCTGAGTGCAAGCTTGCCCATAATCCAATGCTTCATATGTATTTTGCCATGGCTCTAGCTCTCTTGGGGCCTTCCATCTTAAATCACCTACTGGAGGCTTAGCATATGGAATACCAAGCCATGCAAATGTATTGTTATCATGACTGTAACCAATAACATTGCCAGCAGAAATAGTTCGCAATGTAGCTTGATCAGATCGAATGTTTATGGTTTTATTTTGGTTTGAGGCACAGCTCAGCAATAAACACGAAACAAATATCAAAAAACCCCATTTGGGCAACTTATTCATAATTAAATGGTATATTGATAATGGATTTTGCATGTAATTCTAGATCCTCAACTTTAAAATAAGTATCTTTCAAACTTTCATTAACAAATAACTCAACCTGATCATCATAATGTTCTGACAAACTATCCTGAGTTGCACTACCATACTGATGAACGCTTTTAGTCAAAAGATTTCCATCAGCATCCCATTCTACAAAAACAACCAGGCCATCACCAGCCACAGCTTTCAAGGAACCGTCTTTTTGAGTTTCACCATATATGGCTCTTAATGTATCAGGGCCACCCTGAACAGGAACTCTTTTTGCTCCCCTAACAAGATAATTGACTTCTGACCATTTTGGGTCAATTCTTTTATATTTTTTGATTATATTCTTTACGCATTCTTTAAAAACAGTTACGGCCAACGGTGGCTTTCTAAATTCTTGCTCAGCAAGCCATTCCGGGCTCAATACACAAACCCCCAAGGCTGCACCTCGGTTATTAAAATCTGTGGAAAGATTCCATTTTTTTAACAATTTTTGTGCTTTAATTAATCTTTCTTTATTGAATTTAATATCAAATATCGATTGAATATATTTGTAGGATCGAGATCTTTTGGAGTATTTATTATCAAATTTAACTGCCAATAAACTTTCTAACGTCACCTTATCCATGTTCTCAAACATCTCTAATGCCCGATAAGCTCTATTCGTCATTCGAGTTTGTAATCCAAGTGTACCAGAATAGTCATTTCTTAATAAATTACTACTATGCTCGGTTACTCTAAATGGATCTTGATTTGTGCTGACCAGCCAACCAGACACAGGATTCGTTATCAATGGCAAGGAAACAAGAGGAACAACATCATCCCAAATGAGCGAACTTTTTGTTCCATCAACCGGATAAGACCAATCGATTGACTCCATTCTTTTTGGAGAAGCTGAATTATGCAAAAACAATATATTTTTTTCTTTGTCTGCATAGACTGCATTAAATGAAACAATTGCCCTGATATTCATCGCAGACATCCATTCATCTTTGTTTTGAGATTTGTTTAAGCGATACCATTGCTCTACCTGATTTATATCACTCATGCCTGAAAATCTTATTGCATATACACCATCATCATTTTCAATGACCGGACCATGCAGAGACTTTTTGACCTTTTTTTTGAAAGTCCATTTAATGGGCCCAAATAATTTGATGGGCAATTTAATTGTGTTTATTTCAAAATCTACCCACTCCTGATCTAATAAATATTGATTTTTATTCTGTGGGTTAATTTTAAGTTTATATATATCTGTTAAATCGGGTTTATTAACGGTGAGACCCCATCCAAGATTCTCATTAAAACCAACAAAAATAAATGGAGCACCTGGAAATGTCCCTCCCATCATGTTCCAGCCTTCACCACTTCTTACATGTGCTTCATACCATGCAACTGGACCTTCTAAGGGTTGATGAGAATTAATAACTAATCGTGTGCTGCCATCGTCTGTTTTATTTGGGCCAACGGCGATCGCATTGGATCCTAAAATATTCTGATAGGCTTCGTAAAAATAACTTTGTTCCTGATTTTTACTTTCTATGTATTTGCTTTCGCCTTTTTGTAAAAACTCTATCTCAGTCACCACCCCTGAGAAAAAAAGATTTTGGATGACAAAACCTGCAATAACGTCCCTTTCGGTAATAGGGAATAAAGCTTTATATTTATTATTCTTATTAACTGAATTCCAATAATTTAATCCTGCGGCATAGCCCTCCACCACTTCGCGCACTTCAGAACTTAGCTTAGAAAAATAATTTGCTCTGATTGATTCCTCAATCTCCAAGACTTTGATTAAATAATCGGTAACAGCTCCTTTAAACCCAATCTTGAGCCCCATCTTAGCTCTATATAGATGCATATTTTCAGCAATATTT
>JAYZHY010000101.1:0-11626 GCA_036166115.1 Pseudomonadota bacterium
TTGTTTACAGATAAGGGCTAAAATCTTTATCCCATATATCTTGACTCAAGGGTCCTAAGTGTTTGTGAATAATTATCCCGTCAGGATTAACTAAAAATGTTTCAGGTGCGCCATAAACCCCCCAGTCAATGGCCACACGACCCAACCTATCTTCTGCAATAACTTTGTAAGGATTGCCGAGCTCATTTATCCATTGTAAAGCTTCATTTCGATTGTCGCGCCAATTTAATCCAATTATGGGTATATTTTTTGTAGTAGACAGATCCATTAAAAAAGCATGTTCCTCATGGCAGCCAGCACACCATGTTGCCCATACATTAAATAAAATAAATGTCCCTTTTAGATCACTGCTGCTTATCTTTATTGATTGATCCTGCAGGGATGGCAGTAAAAATTCAGGAATACTCTTGCCAATTAATGGTGATGGTAATACTGATTTATCTCGATCTAAGCCAAAAAACAAGACTGGCAAGATTAATACAAAAGCAATCACTGGTAAGGTAAATCTATTAAAGTATTTTTTCATTTATCTTGAATCTTTTTTCTGTATCGGCGATCAGATATAGAGATCAATCCCCCAAGAGCCATAACTATACACCCCAGCCATATCCATCTTATCATCGGCTTATATTGAACCCTAATACTCCATGCTCCATTTCCAAGTGAATCTCCTAATGCTATAAACAGATCCTTATTCCATTTTGCCAGTATGGCAGCTTCTGTCATTGGGCTTTGTTGTATTATATAAGTTCTTTTTTGTGGCTTTAATTGTGCTAAAAATTCATTATTCTGATACACATCAATTTCAGCCTCGATGGCACGGTAATTTGGTCCATCCACTACATTGATTGCATTTAATTTATATTCATAGCCCGCAACAGATATAGAATCCCCAACACTTATACTTCGATCGGCTTCAATATTAAACGCTGAAACAATAGTTACTCCAAATACAAATACACCAAGACCAAAGTGTGCCAGCGACATTCCTGTTATTGATCTATTCAAACTTTGCTTGGATTTAAATAATAGCCACTGAGACTTAAATGATATGATTGAGGAAAGCATAATCCAAAGAGCTGTGATTGAACCGATGATTAACAACAAGCCTACTCTTCCATATAAGAAGCTTGTTATTACAAAGCCTAATATAATTGCAGCAATTAAAGGAAAACGTAATTTTTTGTATAATCCTGCTGGTTCTTGACTGATCCATAAACTATGCATTCCCATTGGCACTAATACTAGTAATGGTAACATTGGAACCATTATTGCAATTTCGAACCACGGAGGTCCAATAGAAATTTTCCCTAAGTTGAATACCTCCATCACTAATGGTGAAAGTGTTCCAATAAGTATCAATGTTGCTGCCACGACCAAAAGAACATTATTCAACAATAAAAAAGTTTCCCTAGAAAAAGCATTGAAGCGGACATTCTCATCCATTTTTGGTGCTTTATAAGCATACAATGACAATGCACCACCAATTACTATAGTAAGAAAAATTAATATGAATAATCCTCTTTCAGGGTCAGTAGCAAATGCATGCACAGAAATTAAAATTCCAGATCTAACCAAAAATGTACCCAGTAAACTTAATGAGAATGCCGTCACCGACAAGAGGAGCGTCCAACTCTTAAACAAACCTCTCTTTTCGGTAACCGCTAAAGAATGAATGAGTGCCGTTCCAATCAACCATGGCATAAATGAAGCGTTTTCAACGGGATCCCAAAACCACCAACCCCCCCAACCTAATTCATAGTAGGCCCACCAACTCCCTAAACCTATCCCTACAGTTAAGAATAACCATGCCCCAGTAGTCCAAGGTCTTGTCCATCTAGCCCATTTTTGATCAAGTTTGCCACTCAACATTGCGGCAACAGCAAAAGCGTAGGCGACTGAGAACCCAACATATCCTATGTATAATATAGGCGGATGTATCGCTAGGCCGATGTCCTGTAGCAATGGATTTAAATCATTTCCATCAAATGGGATTGGCCATACCCGTTCAAATGGATTGGATGTGAGCAAAGTAAATAACAAAAACCCAAAATTAAGCAATCCCAGCACACCAAGCACTCTTACTGAAAAAATTTCAGGTAAATTTTTACTCAAACAAGCAACACTAATAGTCCAGCAAGATAAGATGAGTATCCATAATAACAATGAACCTTCATGAGCACTCCATACAGCAGAAAATTTGTAAAAAGCTGGCAAAGCCCGATGCGAATGATTTGCTACATACAAAACAGAGAAATCATTCATAAGGAATGAGTAACTCAATGCTGCAAAGGCAACAACTACAAATAGTAATTGAACATTTACTATTGGCTTAACAAGAATTATAGTTTTTAAATTATTGTTATGAGCGCCAACCAAACCAAACCATCCTTGAAAAAAGGACAACGTTAAAGCAATGATTAATGCGAACTGTCCAATTTCGGGAATCATTTTCTTTTTACAACGGATCGCTTGTATGTTCTGACAGCGATTCAATTACCTCCGGAGGCATGTAATTCTCATCATGTTTTGCAAGAATTGATTTTGCGATAAATATATCATCTTTTAACCTACCTAATGCCACAACTCCTTGCCCTTCCCTAAAAAGATCAGGCAATACTCCTGTATAGAGAACTTTTAATTCATTTTTATTGTCCGTAATAATGAAATTTAGCGTCAAGCTGCCTGGCACACGATTAACGCTACCATTTAGAACCAAACCGCCTACACGAAAGTCTTTATTGGTTGGTATTTTTTGGTTTTCGACCACATCTGAAATGCCAACAAAAAACATCATATTCTCCTCAAATGCTTTGAATGTTAAAAAAGAAGCCACAATAAGCCCTGCTGCCGACAAACCGATTGCCAACATTCTTTGTTTTCTAGGTTTCATTGTTAATATTCAGTTGATTTATTTCAATCTGAACTCGCTGTTGGTATTTCTTGTTTAAGTTGAATGCATTTTTGGTACAAATTATCAGGACCAGTATAAATATAAGAAATGAACTGTATACAAAAGGTGCGTAATTCATCGAGAGAAGATCAGCCATCATTGTTTTCCATTGAATAATTCGTTAACCCATTTAGAGCGTCTATTTCTAAGTAATACTTCTGCACGAGTTCTTATCAGGAGTAACGCACCGAAATATAATGACAAACCGATAATCATTGACAATAGTGGAATAAGCATTGATGTGGCAATAGCTGGGCCATCTATTTTCAAAAGTGTTGATGTTTGATGTAATGAGTTCCACCATTCTACAGAAAAATGAATTATTGGGATATTTATTGCTCCCACTAATATTAGTATGGAGCTCAATTGATCGGCTTTATTTTCATCTATGATGGATGACCTTAAAGCCATATAACCTAAATACAAAAATAACATTAATAGTTCTGAGGTTAATCTTGGGTCGCCCCATTCCCACCAAGTACCCCACATAGGTTTACCCCAAATAGAACCAGTAATTAAGGCCAAAAATGTAAACCAAGCGCCCAATGGAGCAGCGCTTACTGTTATGGCATGCGCCAATTTTATACGCCAAATTAACGCAATTAATGAAGTTATAGCCATTAATGAATATGCCAACATTGAAATGTAAGCCGATGGAACATGAACATAAATAATACGATACGCATCACCTTGTTGATAATCCGGTGGTGCGATAAATAATCCATTAATCGTTCCAAATATCATTAATACAATTGCCGGGAGCATAAACCAAGGAATAATTGATGCTGCAATTTGATAAAAATATCTCGGAGAAGCCATTTTATGAAAAAAATTAAACATTTAAATTAATCAGCCCCTATTCTTAACGCTGCCGCAGAAGCAAAAGGAGAAAAACTTAATGAGAACATACAGTAAGCCGCAATAAAATATAAACCAGATAATGATGTACTTCCTTGTTGGTGTAATACGACAGTTTTTGCACCGAAAATTACTAATGGAATTGTGATTGGGAGCACCAGTAAACTTAGTAGAATACTATTGTTTTTCGAGCTAATTGTAAGCGATGCTGCAATTGAGCCAATTAAACTTAATGCAAAAGTCCCCATAAATAAAGTCGCAATCATCACCAAGATAGTATCAATTTGCATCTGATAAAAAATCGCAATAATCGGACAAGTGAGAACTAACGGCAATCCACTTAATACCCCATGTGCGCACGTTTTAGCCAGCACCAATAAAGGTAATGGTTGAGGGCTGAGAAGAATATAATCCAAGCAACCATCTTCTGCATCTGTCATGTATAAATTGTTCAATGTCAGTAAGAATGAAAGCACTGCCATTATCCAAATAATTCCCGGTCCAATTATCATTAATTGATCATCACTAAGGCTTACTGCAAATGGAAATGATGCTGAGACAATGATAAATAAAAGCAAAGGATTTAATAATTGACTGGGATTTTTTATTGAATGCAAGCAATCACGCGTCAACATCCGAGTAAACCCACTCCATAATGAAATATCTTTAATCATAATCAAGTTAACTCAATCACCTCAGACACTTTATCGAAAAAAGTATCTTGATGGGTTGCCAATAAACATAATCCATTTTTACGTATATGTTGTTCTATCCAATTTTTCACAATTTGACTGGCTGTGGAATCAAGATTTGATGTTGGTTCATCCAACAAACATAATGGAGATTCGGATAACATTAATCTTGCGATGGATGCCCTCCTTTTCTGGCCAGCTGATAAGTGATTAAAAGGCAGGTCACTTACTTCTAATAACGACAATGCTTCTAAAACATTTAAGTTATTTTTTTCTGAACGTACCCATAATCCAGATTCAAATTGAAGATTTTCTTTGATGCTTAAATGTCCCTTGAATCCATGTTTGTGAGATAACCAAGAAATATTTTTGTGATAATTTTGACGGTTGTTATTTATATTTTCATGATTCCATTGAATTAAACCATCATTTGGTTCAATCAAGCCTGCAACAGTTCTTAATAAACTGGTCTTACCAGAACCATTTTCACCTTTTATTAGAATGAGCATCCCAGCTTTCAAGGAAAAATTAATATCTTGAAATAAACATCTGTTACCTCGGAATAATGTCAAATGGCAGATGTCTAATTGATGTAACAAAATTTAATTCCTTTTTGAGGTTACAGGTGTTAAGTACTTATAATAGACCTTTATTATAATTCAAAAATGGTTAACCCATATAAAAACTTTCGAATAAGGCATGGTTTTAATGAGCAAAAAAGTACACCAGGAACTTTTAAATAGATCAAAAAATACACATACTAATCTTTTTCGTCTATTTCAAGACAATGGAATTATAACAATAGAGCCATCTGAGTATGATTTATTCACTTACATGCTAAGACTAGTTTGCAGTCAACAATTATCTACTAAAGCAGCAGAAACAATATGGCAACGGATTAATTTTCTTGCAAAAGAAAAAAAGCAAAACTTAATTTCCTTATGTCATGATGGCATGAAAGAAGAACTAAAGGCATGCGGTCTTTCTGATAATAAATTAAAAGCAATGATTGCTTTAAAATCTGCATTTGATAAAAACGAAATAAATGAAAACTCCATAAAAACAGCAACTCACGATCAAATAGATATAATAGTAAGCAAGTTATGGGGTTTTGGTCCGTGGTCAGTAGCTATGATAGCTATGTTTTATTGCTGCTTATCTGACATTTGGTCAGATAAAGATTTAATCTTAAGAACAAGATTAAAAGAAATCGCAGGGTTAGAAACTACGACAGAAAGAAAACTATTAGAACACTATATTCCATATAGAACATACTTGGCATTACACATATGGAAAGGAAATAATTCAGGTATAATATAGAGGCAACTCACGAAACCTAGAAAACGAAACTTCTGAAATGAATAATACTGCTGAAGATATTCTCAATACATACAATCTGCAAAAGCAAGCATATGTTACTTACCCAATGCCTTCTGTGAAATACAGAATCGATAACCTTAAAAACTTAAAAAATTCGATTATCAGTTATCAAGAAAAATTAGTTGCTGCCATGAGCTATGATTTTGGTCATAGATCATCCGCAGAAAGTGTGATAGCTGATATCTTACCTACTATCAACTCAATTAATTATCATATTAAAAACATTCCATCTTGGGTTAAACCAGAGAAAAGAAAGACAGGGCTGCTTTTAGCACCAGCAAAAATAAATGTTCATTATCAACCATTGGGTGTTATAGGAATAATTGTGCCATGGAATTTTCCGGTTCAAATGTCAATGGCTCCACTTATTGCTGCGCTTTCATCTGGCAACAGAGTAATGATAAAGATGTCTGAATACACACCAAGTACCAACGCAGTTATTACAGAAATGATAAACGGACTCTTTCAAAATGATGAGGTAGCAATTATACAGGGTGGTGTAGACATCGCTGAAGCATTTTCAAAAACGGCATTCGATCATTTGATTTTTACAGGTTCTTCGGAAATAGGTAAAAAAGTGATGAAAGCTGCTTCAGCCAATCTCACCCCAGTTACTCTTGAATTAGGAGGAAAATCACCAGTTATTATCTGTGATGATATTGATATCAGAACAGCTGTTGAAAGATTAATACTTGGGAAATGCATCAATGCAGGACAAATTTGTGTTGCACCAGATTATGTCTTTTGTCCCAAAGGAAAAACTGAACAATTTATCACGGAATTTAAAAATCAATTCAAGAGGATGTATAACGGTATAAATAATAATGATGACTACTCTAACATTATCAATGATACTCAATTTCAACGATTAATCGAATTGATTGATGACGCTAAAGAAAAAGGCGGTAATGTTGTATCAGTTTCTGGCGAAAATCCTGATAACAAGAATCGTCGTATTGCACCGCATTTGGTAACTAATGTTAATGATGATATGCAAGTAATGCAGAATGAAATATTTGGACCAGTATTACCCATCATTCCATACGATGATCTTCAAGATACCTTAAATTATATAAATAGGCGGCCACGGCCATTAGCTTTATACGTTATGACGTTTAATAAAAATACACAAAATATGATAATCGAAAATACCCATTCGGGGGGCGTCTGTATCAATGATACTGCTTTTCATGTTGCTGCTGACGATGCACCGTTTGGTGGTATAGGTTCATCTGGTATGGGTCAATATCATGGTAAAGAAGGATTTTTAACTTTCTCAAAAGCAAAAACAGTCATGACAAGAGGGAGATTTAATTCGGGTAAAGTAATGTTTCCGCCATATGGTCAAAAAATACAGAATTTCATTCTAAATCTATTTATTAAGTAATTTTTGTGGTTACTTCCATATTTCAATAACTGTACCTGGGCCTGGATTAATATTGTATTTTTCAGCCATATTTTCTTGATTCATCGCAAGGCCAATATTTAAAATATCATTTATGTAAATAACCGGTTCCCCAACATCGACACCACCAAAAGAGCTTGCATATTTCACTCTTTTTGAAAAAAGTTCTTGGTCATTTGATCTGATTTTTACCCAAACCATCTCATTGATTTTTAGCTTCAGCTTATCGAATAGATCTATACTGATATTTGTCCAAATATTTCCGTAATGTGCATCAAGGATAGGTATATTCCCTGAAATTTTTTTGTTTATCAGCTTGGCGTTTTTGTATTTAATTTTCATTACTGAAGGATTTAGCAGCTTACCTACTTGATCAAAGTTAATTACTCCAGAAGCAAGTCGAGCTCCAGTATAAGCATAGACGTCTCTGCCGTGAAATGTATGCGATCTTTCTGATCCTTTTAGTCTATTGGTATTCTCATTAATCTCCCTTACTTCAGAAATACCAAGAGATTCGGCCACCAGTGTGAGTGAGCCATTGTCTGGACTGACAAAAAAATGGCCTGATTTTGTTCGAAGGACAATTGATTTTCGTTTTGTTCCTACACCAGGGTCTACAACACTCACAAATACCGTACCCTTCGGCCAATAATTTACAGCTTGATTTAAACGATAAGCGGCTTCCCAAATATTAAATTGAGGAATCTCATGGGTAATATCAAACATGTGTATATCAGGCGAAACGCTATAAGGCCCACCTTTCATGGACGCTACAGCAGGCTCCTCAAGCCCAAAATCGGTTTGGAAGACTAAAGCATTTTGAGGTAAGGCTAAGTTACAAAATAACAAAAATATTAAACACAAATAAGATATACGATATTTTAATTGATTCAAAAATATATCCTTTTACTTGAGAATTAAAAAATTTAGGTAAAAACAAATGACATTAATTTCGTAGAATTTTTCCACTAATTACGGCTTAAATCTGCAATGGCATCAATGATAATTCCGTAATTACTATAAAATTCATTAGATTCACCATCTTCGAAGGTAGTTGGTGAAGTAATATCTGATAGATCGATGATTCCAATTTTAAGCAATACTCTAAGAACCCCTATCCAAAGATCAACATTTTCTACTTCAATGTACTTTAAAAAACTCCAATTTTGGGTTGATCCAGGCATAGGGTAATATTTTGTTATTCTTGTGAATATAACGTCATTTTTATGGTCGATGAATATGTATTGTCCGAATTTACCGCTGGCATTAAAAATCATACTTTCATCATCGTTTTTAGAGATCCACCAATGCAATGAATAGCCACGATTCTCCTTCGTCCACCAATTTGGCGTTGTGTTCCAGTATGGAGATAAAATTTCATTGATGAATTTTTCTGAAATAATTTGCTGATCTTTCCATCTACCTTTCCTAGAAAAGAGAAGGCCAAATTTTGAATAATCCCTTGCTGACATATCTATACAACAATAAGTCATTGGATTTCCTGCCCCGTCTCTCCATAATGTGTAATTATCAATCCCTATTTTGCTAAAAATCCTCTCTTTCAAAAGAACATCTGCTTTCTGTCCGGTGGCGTTTTCAAGTATCTCCCCAAGTAACATTGAGTTGACATTATTATATTCAAATAACTTAGTAGGTTCTTTTTCAACTCCGATACTTTTTGAGTATTCAATCTGATCGTGCCTAAAGAACATATTTTCATGTTCATTTTCTGGGAATTCTAAACCACTTGTCATATTCAAGAGATCACGAATCGTAATCATTGAGCGTTCATCATTAAAATATTCTAAGTACATGTGCACCGGGTCATCTAAGCTATGAATTTCATTGCGATCTATTGAAATACCAATTAACGCTGCATAGAAACTCTTTGCCATCGACCAAGAAGTTCCAAAAGAATTATAATCAAATGAATCGGCGTATCGTTCACTAATTAAATGCCCATTTTTAATCAACACCACAGCTTGTGTTGATGCGTCCTCAAATGACAAATCAAATAATTTTTTTATTTTTGAATCATCAATATTTAACATCTCTGGACTGGTGGTAACCCAATCAAGATCTGGAAAAACCTGTTCTTGTGAAAAAACATTATTTGTTACAACAAATATCGTTAGAGTTAAAAAAATAACTTTTAAATGATGCATAATTTTCCTTGAAAGGTATTTAGTTATTATATTAAATTATATTTCTTAGCCTAGTTAATCGTTAATATTAACACCGAGGTAACGCCCATCTTCCCATAATCCAAATAATTCCTTACCATCCGGAAAAACCAACCTCCCTTCACCATATTGTCGGCCATTTTTCCAGTTTCCTTCATAATAGCCACCTTCAGCATATGTTATTGCCCCGTAACCATTGTAAGAACCATTGTCCCAAGTGCCTGAGTAATTTGATCCATCATTATATATAACAACGCCTTCACCTTGTAATTGACTGTCGTTCCATGTGCCTTCAAAAACTCCTATATTAGGAAGAATCACTTTACCTTGACCTGTAAATTTATTACTTACCCATATTCCTTCATATATCGTCTTATCGATATTTTGAACAACACCAAAACCATGAAATGCTCCTTCACTCCATTCGCCTTGGTAAGAGCTTCCAGCTGTATTTTCAAGCAACCCTTCGCCATCAGGTTTCCCATTTTTAAATTCGCCCGTGTAAACACTAATTTCTTCAAGATATATGAAGACGCCATTACAATTAGACCAGCTTTTTGGTGGCAATCTATTAAGGTATTTTCCTTGTTTAATTGGGCTACCTTTACACATTTCCTGCGAAAAAATCACATTACTAGACAAAAAAAATAAAACAATGATTATTATTCTGAACATATAATTAAATAATACTCTATTTGATAAAAACCTCAAAAATTGTATATATTAATAAACGGCAACGCATGATAAATTCATACAATTGTCAAATAAAAAAATTTAAAACGAGAGGCTCAACTTGAATAGACGTGAAGCAATGAAAAATCTGGCTTTAATGTTTGGTGCAAATCTTATCACTCCAATAAAAAGAGCCATAGCAGATAACTTTGATCCCATTAAACTTAGTGGTGCGAACATTTTCAATAACACGCAAAAAGATCAAATAACAACAATCACTGAGATCATAATCCCAGCAACTGATACCCCAGGAGCAAGAGAAGCCAACGTTGTAGTTTTTATCGAAGGTATGCTCCAAGAATGGTACAACACCAAAGAGAAAAATAAATTTATCGACGCTTTGTCTGATTTCACAAACTTTTGCAATAAAAATTACAAGAAACATTTCACAAAACTTGATAAAAGAGACCAAATAGCATGCATACAAGCGCTTAATTCAAGTAAAATCAATACATTAGACGATGGTGGGGAAAGTTTCTTCAATCAAATTAAGCAACTCACAATCTTTGGTTACTATACATCAGAAATTGGAATGACAGTTGAAAGAAAGTATCTACCGAATCCAGGCAGTTATGATGGCGCTTACCTTTACAACAAAGTCAATACATTGTTTACGTCCTAATGATAAATTACATTAAATATATATCTTTAATAGTTGTCTTAAATAGTTTTTATTTTTCTATAGCCGAAGCAGAACCAGAAGACACTGAAATTTGGTACCCCGTTCCACCCACTGTAGAGGTACCAGTGATCTGGGATCCTCCTTCTGATGCAATTATCCTTTTTAATGGTGAGCATATGAACGCTTGGCAACATAAAGACGGAAGCAAATCAAAATGGCTTAATATAAATGACCAGATGACGGTCAATCCTGGTACTGGTAATCTTTATACAAAAGAATCATTCTCAAGCGCGCAACTTCATATTGAATGGAAGACTCCCACTATCATTGATGGTGAAGGTCAAGGTCGCGGTAATAGCGGTATTTTCTTTCAAAAACGTTATGAATTACAAATACTTGATTCTTATGAAAATACCACCTACTCAAATGGACAAGCGGCAAGTATATACAAACAGTATATCCCAGTAGTTAATGCGTCCAAAAGACCTGGTGAATGGCAATATTATGATGTAATTTTTACTGCACCAACTTTTGATGAAGAAGAAAATTTAATTAAGAAAGCACGCATGACTGTTTTTCATAATGGTGTTCTTGTTCATAATAATGTGACTTTAAAAGGTACAACCGTTTATAACGGTCAACCTGAATATGAATACCATCCTCCAGAACAACCAATTATGATCCAAGATCACAACAATCCAATCGTTTTTCGCAATGTCTGGATAAGAAAACTCAGAGAATAAATACAGCTCAAATCTTATTCAGTTTTATTAAATCTACTGCATGATTTGCTGCTCTTGC
>JAYZHY010000102.1:0-4395 GCA_036166115.1 Pseudomonadota bacterium
GCTTGGTCTCAGAACGCTGTTTAAGAGCAATCTGCCAGCGATGATGATGGCTCGTTGAGCCAAGCAGGGTCTTTAGAGAACTGTGTGTAATCTCAACAACAACTCCGTCTGTTGGGTATTCACAAGACTCAAGTACTTCGGACTGTATTGACTCATGATTTTTTATCAGTTGATCAAAACTACCTTCCCAACGATCCATTGTGGAGTAGGGGACAAAACGAACGGCCCCATCTTTTAGAGCTTTAATAAAATCTTCATTAACTTCATCTGAGTTGACCACTCCCACACAAATGTTTCGCGGATGTGCATAACCTAGTTGTTTTAGATTTTTTTCAAAATAATCTGTAGTCATCACCAGTGCACCAACACCAGGGGTATCTTTCTCGACATTAACCACACCTTTGTCAAAACAAGAAGTAATATCATTTCCATGGGTACCATCACCGCGAGTGGCTAAAAGTCCATCCTCACGATATACCGCAGCTAGTCCGTCCAATTTGGCGGTGGCAATTACGCGAATCCCATCTTCATCTATAGCTTGTTTATTTGCTTCTTTTAAAATCCTATTGACCCATTTTTGAGTCTCTTCGACCGAGTATGATTTTTCAATACTGAGCATTGGTTCGGAGTGTTTTAATCTGCCTGTACCAAAATCAGGCTCTTCTTCAATTTTATTTAAAAAAGGGTGCTCAGGTTCACGTCGTCGCAGTTCTGCTAAATAAATATGATCGTAAGTATCATCATCAATAATAGGAGAACCATTGCGATAGGCCAATGAAGCTTCATTTAAGAAACTTACCAGTTTTGATGTTTTCCACAATTTTGGATCCTGATTACTCATTGTTAAAAAATTTTTGTTTAAATTCTAATTTTAATGATTGCTTCGTCATTATGTGTCGCAGACATATAATGTAAAAATACTTTAACAGGCTAATTTTATCATAATCAAGCACTTAGGTATGTTTTGAAATAATACCTAAAGCATAATAATATCTAGCATGGTAAGCTTAAATTCATTACTAAGATCGAAAATATATAGCTGAAAGAGCAATTAAATGTTTACAAGAATTCAATCATTATTTATTAAGGTAAGGAACAATAATTTCTTCGAAGGGCTTGTTTTAACTATTATTTTAATCTCAGCACTGAACGTCGGAATAAATACATACGACAACATTCCGAAATACTACACAGATATTCTTGAATACCTAGACTACTCGGTAACCCTCTTCTTTTTGATTGAAATAATTATTAGAATGATTGCTGAAAAATCATTAAGAAAGTTCTTTGGCTCTGGATGGAATGTTTTCGATTTTGTCATAGTAGCAGCTTCTTTGATACCTACTAGCTACTTTGAATCTGTTTTGGTGCTTAGATTGATAAGACTCTTTAGAATCTTGAGATTAATAAGTATCTTTCCTCAATTCAGAATACTTATTGAATCGCTTGTAAAGGCAATACCAAGAGTAGGGTATGTGATACTTTTTATGTTTATCAACTTTTATATTTTCGCTGCACTCGGTTCTATCTTCTTTGAGGAAATTGATCCTTTGCACTGGGGAAATATAGGGCTTTCACTGCTTACCTTGTTTCAGACAGCGACATTAGAAGGTTGGCCCGATCTAATGTATGAAGCTTTTGCCTATAATGCCTATTCATGGATCTTTTTTGTCACATTTATAATTCTCAATTCCTTGATTTTTATGAATATGATTGTTGGTGTAATTATAGACGTCATCGTAAGAGAGAATGATGATGACACACCAGAAAACATAGCTTTGCTAAAAAAAATATCTAAAGATTTAGATGAGATAAAATCTTTAGAAAATAAGAACTAAACTTCTTCGCCCAATGCGTAAGCCACTATGAATCCATATTCGAGACGCCATATTTCTCTCTAGCTTCGTTTAAAACTGGAGTGTAATAATCAGAAAACCACACGTTCGCTTGCATTCTAGTTATACCCCAAAGACGACAGATTTCTAAAAAGAAGTGCATTTCAATATCAGAGGTTCCGTCCTCGTCAATTACATCCAAAATACATCCTAGAAATAGCTTTTGATCAAACTCGTCATCAAACTCGGATGCCCTAATTTTAATCATTGTTTTAAAATCATCAATAATTGTCTCCGATCCTTCTATAGCCTCCAGTTCATCGATAACTTCCTGAATATGTTCCGGTTTTCCAAAGTTCATTATGGTTACAAACATTAAATCGCTCTCAACATGGGTCATGGCCTGTTCTAGGTCACCTGTTTTTTCAAACACTTCCACTGCTTCACGAAAATCATAAAATCCCCTGATTTTACCTGGAAGGAAATCCAATGCGAATGCTTCATCTTCACTAATCCCGTCAACATGAGCAACTAACCAAGCCAATGACTCTAATTTCTTTATTTTTTCCTCTAAATCCATTATTAAAATTCCTCTTTGTTGATTAATATTAGTATACAGAGTATTTTTATATAGAATTATATTTTTGATTCTGAGGTTTTTTTTATGGTAAAAAGAAATTCATTTAGATTTTCTCATGAAGAAACTATCTATAATGAACTGCTAAAAAATAAGAGCTTAAAAAAGGCATCGGAAGAGGCTCTCTCGGTAGTTTCACTTAAGCATTCTCACGAAACGTTGTTCTCTCTTGCAACAGATGGGTTCGAAATAACAAATAATAACTCTCCAAAGCTTTTTGAAGAATTTACTTCATCGAAGAAACTGCTGGAAATTAACCCAAAAACAAAAATTTCCTTTTATATCAGAAATGATCAGCAAATTAATGCTGGCTGTATTTTTCTCAACAAAGAACACTATGCGGTTTATCTTAATTCTGGAATTATCAATCTAATGAGTGTTGAAGAGCTTAAATTCGTAATTGGTCATGAATTGGGTCATCTTAAATACCAGCATCATAAGATCATAAGAGATCCGGCTAGAAAAACATCGCCTATAACTCAAATTAGGTTATTCGAACACGCTAGGTATGCTGAAATATCTGCAGATAGATGTGGATTGTTTGTCGCTGATTCTCTAGATGTCTGTAAAAATGCTCTTCTTAAACTCGGAACAGGAACAGACCTAAGCCTCATAGAAATTTCTGGCAATGATGTCTTGATTCAAATTAACAACATCAAAGAACATCTAGAAACTGATGAAGGTTTGATCAACGAAAAACTCAGCCATCCGTATAGTCAAATGAGGCTTTTTGCTCTTGAGAGATTTAACAATTTCTTGCGTAGTAAACAAAAAAATGAGTCGAGCCTTGAAGAGATAGACAATGAGATTGCAGAAGTTCTATCACTCCTCAATCCTAAAATCGATAAACTGAAATCACTGGCCTGTATTTATGGATCACTATGGGTATCCTACTCGCACTATAAGAATATAACGATTGAATTAAATCAAATAGAAGGAATATGCGACCCAGTTCACCTATCTGAAGTAATAACAAAATCAGGGACTAAAAAAAATAAATCTAAATACTTTGAGAAGGAATTCATATCAATAATTGAATCAAAGGAATGTAATTTTTCGCTGAGCGAAAAATCGGATCTTTTGGATAAAATTAGCCTAGTTGCTTCAGCAGATAGTGAACTTCATGAAAAAGAAAGAGAGGTATTGTATAAGGTGGCAAAATTATTAGATATGCCTAAAACATATGTTGATGCAATAATAAAAAAAATGTCCTCATAAAAACTCTTTGACTTAATATATATAATCATTTCTAATAAAATTAAACGTATTTAGGAGTGAGAAAAAAATGTCAGATAAAGAAAGAATAGAGAAAATTATCGAAGTGGCTGCAGCTGCAGCTGCAGCTGATGGAATTGAAGCAGAAGAGGCCATGGGATTAATAGAAAATATTATGCCAATAGTGGCTGTTGGTGAGACCATGGAAAGCGTTCTTGAGGAAGCAGGTGTTGAAGGGCAAGTAGATGTTAATTTTGAAGATGTAATCGAAGTTATCCCTAATTTAATGGATATAATTCAAGGAAGTGAGCTTATTGAACTTAATGATGACTACATGGAAGAAGCAAGCAAAATTATAGGGGACGGCCTTGTAATCAATAATTTATGCATGGCACTATGCTTACTAATTTCAGCTGCAGATGAAGAAATTTCTGGTGCCGAAAGAGCAGCAAATGCTACTGTAGCTAATGGATTGATTAATCTCGATCAAGAATTAATTAATATAATGGTAAAAGGATTGATCCTCTCTCGGGCAGAAATGTCAGAAATGTTGGATTAATTCGATAGCGAATAAATAGAGTAGGGCATCACAACCATAACCTAGTGTATATACAGTCGTTATAACAAACTCAGTTTAGCGACAGAATATTTTGATGATGCCCAGGTTGAAGAAGCATTACATTATAGATATTGAGGAAAGAGGTGTAG
>JAYZHY010000103.1:0-5513 GCA_036166115.1 Pseudomonadota bacterium
TTTTCGAACCGGATGTCTCGCCACTGCAGATGGGCGGACCAAAAGCACCTCATGTTATGCGTGCACTTTTTGGCGATATGGCCATTGATCTTGGCTATTTTCGAGCCGTAGAAACTGAAGTTCAAGGTATACCTTTGGTGCTTGGTCGGACAGGCTGGAGCGGCGAATTAAGTTATGAGCTTTATCTACAAGATGGCTCTCGTGGTGATGAACTATGGGATCTGGTTGAGCGGGCAGGCAAAGAATACAATATTAAACCTGCTGCACCGCAATTAATTAGAAGCGTTGAAGGTGAATTACTCTCCTATGCTTCAGATATTAGACGTGAAGACAATCCTTATACTATCGATATGGGGAGGTTGGTCAATTTAGAGCGTACAGATGATTTCATTGGTAAAGCTGCTTTACAAAAAATTAAAAATGAAGGGGTTAAAAGAAAACTGGTTGGGATTGAGATTGATGGAGACCCAATAATGGCTGCTCCAGAACATTTTTGGCCCATCAAAGATTCTGACAAGGTGATTGGTCATGTCACTCGATGCATTCATTCACCAAGACTCGATAAAAATATTGGTTTTGCCAATGTGCCAACTGATTACGCTAATATCGGCACACGCATTGCCATCGATTCACCACATGGACAACTTGATGCAAGCGTTTGTGAAAAACCCTGGTTTCCGCCAGAAATTAAGATTTCTTTAGAAGAATAAAAAATTAATTTTTTTATTTTAATTTCGTAAAGGCTTTCCATACCTTAACATATGATTAATGCGTTTTTTCGTTTGCTCGGTCTTAGCTAGCTCCAAAAAAGCCTTTCTTTCTAGTGTAAACAAATCGTTTTCATTCATTGTTGTTCCAGCCTTAACATCTCCGCCCGTGACAATTCTAGCTATTTGAGTGCCTGTTGTTACATCATGCGGGGTTAAATAACCTTTTTCTTGTGTCTTATGCAACCAATCTTGCATTTCTTGCCATACAGCTTGTCCCGGCATCACAAAATCATCGCGATAATTTACTTTATAGTTACTTGCCAATTCTGTGACCGCATTAATCGCGCCATCAAGCAATCTGTCTCTATTCATTACGAATTGATCGGTTCCTTCTCTATACATGGCTAATTCTTTTGCTTGCAATGGCGATTGTGCAGTTTTGCCATAGCCCACATTCATAAATGTTGCCCATGATGCCTCTGTTTCGTTTTTCTTTATGTCACGCCAGCGATAAAGTAACTCTTTTACACCACCTCCACCCGGCACAACACCAACCAAAGATTCAACAAGACCGGTAACCGAATTTGCATGGTAAATTGTCATATCCGTGTGTAAGACCACCTCAAAACCACCGCCAATTGACAGGCCAACAGGTGCTGACACTACAGGCAAATTTGAATATTTCATGGTTTGCATGGTTTTTTGAAAATGCCCAAGAAATCCATCAAGCCCTGCCCAATCTTGGTTTTCGATAAATTCTGCTATGCATTCTAAATTCACGCCACAGGAGAAATGAGCGGCATCATTATGAATAATTAAACCCGTGAAATTTTCTTCAGCATGCGCTATCGCATCGCCCAATAAATGCATAGACTCGGAGCCCAGTGCATTGGCTTTACTATGGAATTCCACCATCCCAATATCATTATCAACCTCATAATAACTTGCTACATCGTTTGATAAGATTGGCTGACGCACTCTTCGCTCCTCCGTAAATCTCCTTATTCCTTGTTCTCTATTAAGATTTATATAATCTCCAGATGCGGCCAAGTATTCTAATTTATTGCCGTTCACCCGATAAAAAGATTTGTCTTTTGCGGTTTTTAGAATTGCTGGTATTTCTCTTTTATCTTGTTCGAGTCTAGCTATAAAATCATTAACCCCAATCGTATCAATCATCTCGAATGGGCCTTGTATCCAGTTATATCCAAGCTTCATGGCATCATCTATTGCCACTAAAGATTCATTCACATCTGGCACTAAACTGGCGGCATAACACAAGGTATTTGACAATATTTCCCAAGCGTATTTGGCGTATTTATCGTCATTTTTTAATAATAAAGTGAAATCATTTTTTTGTTCGGCCTCCACAGCAATCTCAGGTTTTTCGTAATTATATTCTCGATAGGTCATGTCAGAAAAATTCAGGGTTTCTTTGGATGCGCCATCCTCTGGGTCTTTTAAGCGATAAAAACCACCTTTAAGTGATTTATTACCTAATAACTCTTTATTCATCATATCCTTCATCGTTGGAATTTCATCAGACACCTTATGAAAAACGTCCTCAGGTGGGAGAATATTAATCAAGCTTTTTGCCACGTCACTCATAAGATCAATGCCGATAAGATCGTACAATCCAAAAACACCTGTTTTTGGTATTCCCATCGGCCTACCAAAAATAGCATCTGCTTCTTCGGGTTCAAGTCCCATTTTAAAAGCACTGTGCAACGCAGTTTGTATGGCAAATACACCTACGCGGTTACCTAAAAATCCTGGCGTGTCATTACACAACACAATTCCTTTGCCCATATTTTGTTCGTTAAATTGTTCAAGGCATTTCACAACATCAGGACTGGTCATTTCTCCTTTTACAATTTCCAAAAGCTGCATATAACGCACCGGGTTAAAGTAATGCGTAATTGCGAATTCTTTTTTAAATTGATCTGGCATGCCTTCCACCAACAATGAAATTGGAATGGTTGAGGTATTAGAAGATACGATTGATCCCGGGCGTCTTATTTTATCTATGGTTTGATAAAGTGATTGTTTCAGTTCAAGGCGTTCAACAATGGCCTCAGCAATCCAATCTGATTCAGCTATCTTTTCTATGTCGTCTTCTGTGTTGCCAATAGTAATTCTTTGTAAAATATCTTTATGCAAAAGACCAGGCTGTTGCTCATCAAGTAAACGTTCAATGGCGCGCTCACAAATTGCGTTACGATTATCATTATCGCTGGGCAAATCCAATAACAGAACCTCTATACCAGCGTTTGCCAATTGACCTGCAATGCCAAGACCCATTGTTCCTGCGCCAATTACAGACGCCTTTTTAATCTGATACATATTATTTATCCGGCTGGATTTTTTAAAAAAATAAATGTCTTTAGTAAATCACGACATTTATTTGGCACTTCAAGCGGTAACATATGACCGCTTTCTTCAATCATAGTTAATTCTCTTGAATCAGGTAACGCATCGGAGAGCGCTGTGGTTAAATTTCTAGGCGCCATTTTATCTTTACCTGCCAATATTAGTTGGCAAGGAACAGAAATATTGTTAGCTGCTTCTTTGCCGCCCTTGTAATTATTACAAGCATTTAAATCTGTATATAATTCATTGGGTGAGTTCCCGCTCATAACTTTGCTGCCACCTACCAACATGGAGTTTCCTGGAATTCTTCCTTGATGCAAATGACCCGCAACACCAAAACCCCAAGCCATCATTTTGGCTACTGCTTTTTCTGGTTCATTTTTTGCGGCATTCAATAGATAGTCATTAACTGGTGTTTCATAGCCACTCGCAATTAAAGATAAGCTTTTTACTTTTTCAGGAAAACGAGACACATACTCCATGGTCACTAAACACCCTTGAGAATGACCGACGACAGAAATATCTTTAGCATTGAGCTCAGTTACGACATCATTAATCCAAGCCCCCATTTCTTCAATACTTTTAAGTGGCGGTCCTTCTGAATTAGTATGTCCAGGAAGATCTAAACACAAAACTGAGTATTTTCTGAATGCAAAAAACCGAGAATGTAGCCCCCAAAATGTATGGTCTAAGCCACTGCCAGCCATAAACAGCACAACCGGTTGATCTTTTTGAAAGGGCTTGCCTCCGGTTGATGCAAAAACTTTTTTTCCGTTAACCTCTTGGTACATCAGCTGTATTTCTTGGCAGCACGAAAGCCCGTATTAAAATCATCTTTAATATCAGAAACATTTTCAATTCCCACTGAAATTCTTATCATATCTTCCGTAATGCCCGCGGCAACAAGAGCCTCGGCATCAATACGTGAATGAGTTGTTGTGGCCGGATGAATGATCAAAGTTTTAGCATCTCCTACATTAGCCAGATGTGAGGCCAGTTTAACGTTTTCTATAAATGCTCTACCGGCTTCTTTGCCGCCTTTAACTCCAAAAGTAATAATTGATCCAGCTCCTTTTGGCATATATTTTTTTGCTGTTTTATTGCTTTCATGATCCGGCAAATCAGGATGATTCACCCACGAAACCTGATCGTGGGCAGTTAAATATTCAAGCAAATCTTTTGTGTTTGACAAATGTTTATCCATTCGCAAAGAAAGTGTCTCTATCCCTTGCAATAACAAAAATGCATTCATTGGGCTCATGGAAGGGCCTATATCACGCATTGCTTCAGCGCGAATTCTGGTGGCAAAAGCACTCGGTCCAAATTCTTCCCAAAAATTAATATCTGTAAATGGAGCATATGGTTCTGTCATGGTTGGAAACTGATCGTTAAAACCCCAATCAAAATTACCCCCATCAACAACAATGCCTCCGATTGAAGTTCCATGTCCACCCATCCACTTGGTTAATGAATGCACAATAATATTCGCGCCATGATCAAAACATCGGCATAAATATGGAGTATTAAATGTGCCATCTATCATTAGGGGCACATGTTTCTTTTTGCATACCTTGGAAACGGCCTCTAAATCCATAACAGACAAGCCCGGGTTTCCAATTAATTCACCAAACACAACTTTGGTATTTTCTTGAATGGCGGATTCTATTTCTTTTATATCAGTCGGATTCACAAATGTTGCTGTAATGCCAAACCTGGGTAAAGTATTTTTAAGCAGGCTGATATTACCGCCATACATGTTTGCGGATGCTACGATGTGGTCTCCTTGGCTAACCAATGCAGTGAGCGCGCAAAATACTGCACTCATTCCTGATGCCATACAAACAGCTGCCGAACCACCTTCCAGTGAAGCTACTCGCTGCTCTAACACACCTATGGTTGGATTTGAGATACGATTATAAACATGCCCGCCCCTTTCTAAATTAAATAACGATGACGCGGTATCGGTATCAGAAAAAACATATGAAGTAGTCTGATGAATTGGTTGGGCCCTTGAGCCAAACTCAGAATCGACAGTTTGCCCTGAATGCAAGCTTAAAGTATCAAATGAAAGAAAATCGGACATTTTTTTTATATCTTAATTTAAAGTACATGTTGGCGTTTAATAATATTATCTATGATAAATCACGCTTTCTAAATTCGCTACTTTATCATGCCTAAAGGATTCTTGGGGTCGATGCCTTCCATAAACTGTTCACGCCTATTATGACTGGTTAATCCATATACCAACCCCAACCAATTATTAAATATGGCTTTACCGGTATCACCCCAAGTATTGTCTATATGTTCATTCAATTGATTCTCTGGAAAAGCAGGAACTGTCTCGTTATTGTTTTTTGCCTCAATAAGCTTAGCAATATGTAAATTGGCGATCTCCTTGGCAGCATCGGTGAAATAATTTTCTGGGAAGGGAGG
>JAYZHY010000104.1:0-4117 GCA_036166115.1 Pseudomonadota bacterium
GTGGATAATTATCATATTCAAATATAGCTTGAAAAAACATTAGTTGATAGCTATTCTACGCGCCCTAATTATTACTTTTGAATAATTTTTGGAGAGCGTAAATAATGAAAGCAGACATACATCCAGAATACAAAGAAATCAATGTTACTTGTAGTTGTGGTAATAATTTTTCTACACGCTCTACATTGCAAAATGATCTTACAGTTGAAGTTTGTTCATCATGTCATCCTTTCTATACAGGCAAACAAAAGATAGTAGATTCTGCAGGCAGGGTTGATAAATTCCGACGCAAATATGGCAAATAATGAGATCGATTATTCTCACACATAATTGGATCACTGTATGACAAAAAAATATTGTAAGCTAGATATTTTAGATCAGTCAGAGTCATTAGAACTCGAAATTCAGGAAGGCACAATGGGTCCTAATGTAATTGATATTAGTAAGTTGTATAGTGAAAAATCTGTCTTTACTTACGATCATGGTTTTGTTTCTACGGCAAGTTGTGAGAGCAAAATAACATTTATCGAGGGCAGTAAAGGAACTTTATTGTATCGAGGTTATCCGGTAGAGCAGCTTGCAAAATCTTCTAGTTTTACCGAAGTCGCATATCTACTCTTATATGGGGAATTGCCTAATAAAAGCATGTTGACTGATTTTGCAGAGTCTATTGCACATCACACAATGTTAAATGAAGGAATGCTACGTTTATTTAGTGGATTTCGTTATGATGCTCATCCAATGGCTATGCTTTCGGCTATTGTTGGTTCAATGTCAGCTTATTACCATGATACAATGGATATCAATAGCGCGAATGCAAGAGAGATTTTTGCCCATAGAATAATCGCTAAGTTACCCACAATTGCCGCTGCTGCATATAAGCATTCAGTAGGCCAACCTTTTGTATACCCACTTAACAATTACAATTATTGTGAAAATTTATTACATATGTTTTTTTCAGTTCCCGCGGAAAATACAAAGATAGACCCTATAGCTGCAGATGCGCTTGACTTGTTATTCATTCTTCATGCGGATCATGAACAGAATTGTTCAACATCTACTGTAAGAATGGCAGGAAGCTCAGGAGCAAATCCTTATTCTGCAATAGCTGCAGGAATTTCTGCTTTATGGGGACCGGCTCATGGAGGGGCAAATGAAGCAGTTTTGAAAATGTTGGTAGAGATAGGTGGTAAGAAAAATATAGAAAAATATATCGCAAAAGCCAAGGATAAAGATGATCCATTTCGTTTGATGGGATTTGGTCATCGCGTTTATAAAAATTATGATCCAAGAGCAAAGATTATTAGGAAGATGTGCCATAAAGTACTTAAACAAAAAAATAGGCCTGATTCTCCCTTGCTAGAATTAGCAATTGCTCTTGAAGAAGTGGCATTACATGACGCCTATTTTATTGATAAGAATTTGTACCCTAATGTTGATTTTTACTCAGGAATTATATATCAAGCTCTTGGGATACCTACTTCTATGTTTACGGTAATGTTTGCAATCGCAAGAACGGTTGGGTGGGTGGCGCATTGGCGAGAAATGATCACTGATACAAATACTAAGATTAGTCGCCCGCGACAATTGTATACTGGGGAAACATTGAGGGAATATGTTCCTCTAGACGGCCGGAAGTGAATGCGCTAAAAGTTTCTCTAGTTTCTTAATTTTAATTCTTTTCATTGGTTTGTTATCTATTCTGCTTATAGGCGCATGCATGCTTTCTCTATATGAAAATATAGTGAGCTCAATATTTGAATTATGGTAGATGAGTTCTAATCCCATATATTTCTTGTTTATTTTTTTGTTAATCTTTAATTGTCTTTCACATGATCTATAGAATATTTTATTCTTTTCTAAAACGTGAATTATTTCTTCTAAATTATCAGAGGTCAAATGGATATTAATTTTGGAAGATTTTGAAGCCGTTCCATTTGCAACGGAACCTACTAAAAATGGCTGATAATTATTGAATAATTGCATAATAATTAATGCAATGCTTCTCATTGAAAAAATTAAATTACTATGAGATTTATAGTGGAATAACTTGTAGTGCTGAATAAGCTTTCTTTCTACTTCAGAGTTATTTGGTAAGCATCCTTTTTTTTCGACATTTAAAAATTTTGCAGCTTTTGCTTTCGCCGCACTGAAATTCTCAAATCCTTGTTCAGCAATAATTCGTGCAGATTCTTGTGCAATCATATCTTTTAATTTTGCTTTTGTATCAAACATTTTCAATTAAATATATCTTTTGATTCTTCGTTTTCTGTACAAACGGGTATAGCACTCTTATAAAAGATCTCGAACATTGTTTCATCTGTGTCGGTTGGTTTTGCTGGGCAACCAGTTATTTTAGAAATTCTTACTGTGACCATATCCTCTGGCATTGACATGTTGCTTTGAGGGACATCTTTTAGGGCTGTACGCATTAATTCGATCCAAATAGGTAGAGCTGTTCGTGAGCCCTGTTCACCAATTCCGAGGGGTTCATTGTTGTCATTGCCCACCCATACAACTGCAGTAATATCTTTATTGAATCCTGCAAACCACGCATCTCGATAATCGTTTGTTGTTCCTGTTTTCCCAGATAGATCTTGCCTTCTTAATTCACGTCTGGCTCTAACACCTGTTCCTCTGTTTATAACATCTCTTAACATGTCTTGAATTAGAAAAGCATTTTGTTCTGAGATAATCCTCGGAGCTAAGTTTAAGTTTTCAAATAATTCGGGTGCAGTTTTTGCATTAGGTTTATATATATCTGCTGCTATTGCCATTTGTTGTAAGGCTAATTGCTCTTCTTCATTTTGATTAAGTCTTTTTTTTATTTGCATGGATGAAGGGGGATGTTTCGATGTTTTGTCATTTTCACAAAAAGTACAAACGATCGGGTTGTCATTTTTATAGATTAATTCATTTTCAGAATTTCTTATGGAGTCAATTATATATGGTGTAATTGAGTACCCTCCATTTGCAAATACTGAGTATGCTTGAGCCATATCTAAAGGAGATGCTGAACCAGCACCAAGCGCTAAACCTCCATTTTCAGGAAGGCCTGTTTCACTAAAACCAAAAGGCTTAATATGATCAATAGCATTTCTAATTCCTATCTTTTCAAGAAGAAGTCTGACTGTTGCTAGATTCATGGAACGAACCAGCGCTTCTCTTAATCTTTGTTCGCCATAAAACTTACCGCTGTAATTTGAGGGCCTCCAGTCTTGTTCTAATTCTATTGAATTCATTACAACAGGGGCATCTAGTAATATGGTTGCAGGCGTATTTCCTTGTTCAAGTGCTGCCGAATAAATAAATGGCTTGAATGATGAGCCTGGCTGCCTTCTTTTATTTAATACGTGGTTAATTTTATTTATATTATAGTCAAAACCACCACTTAGAGCAGAAATTGCTCCATCAAATGGATCAATCGAAACAACTCCAGAGTTTGCTAATGGGATTTCTGCTAAAGCATATTCTCCTGAGATAGTTGGCATGACATAAATAATGTCACCAGATTCCAATACATCTTCAACACCCTTAGGTGGAGGTGAATAAGAAAGACCGTTGTAGGGTTTTGCCCATTTAATTGTATGCCAAGATAATTCTGCTCTTTTTCCTGAGCTAAAAATTATATTGGCTGAATTATTGTAATTAAGGCTAATTACAAGTGCCGGTTTAAGTACTGCTAAATCATTAATATTTTCAATTGACAGCCGAATGTTTTCTGGCCATTTCTCAAGCGGCAAGGAAGTGTTTTGAGTTGTTAAGTCAATGTGTCCTATTGGGCCTTTATATCCTTGTCTTTGTGTGTATTGTAAAAGTCCTCTTCTGAGCGCATAAGTTGCTGCTTCTTGCAGATTAGAATCAATTGTTGTTATAACTTTGAAGCCATCTCTAGTTGCCTTTGTCCCATATTTTTCAATCATAGCAACTCTTACCATTTCTGCTACATATGGTGCAGATAATTCACTCGCTATGCCATGTAACTTTGAAATCATAATTTTGGATGTTGCTTTGTTATAGGTTTTGTCATTAATAAAATTTAAATCTAACATCCTTGACAGAACATAGTTTCTTCTAATTTTTGCCAGGGTCGGGCTTCTAACTGGATTATAATTTG
>JAYZHY010000105.1:0-22912 GCA_036166115.1 Pseudomonadota bacterium
TAATTGTAAGCAATAAAGTCCCAAGGATAATTAAAGATAAAATTATTTTTTCCTAGGATATGGGTTATCTTTTAGCTGGAACAAAATATCGGGGTGATTTTGAAAAACGGCTTAAAGCAGTTATTAAGGCAATAAATAAAGAAAATAAAGCTATTTTATTTATCGATGAAATACATACATTAATTGGTGCCGGTGCTGTCTCAGGCGGCGCAATGGATGCCTCAAACATACTAAAACCAACACTTGCTAATGGAGATGTTTGTTGTATTGGGTCAACAACACACTCTGAATATCGAAGTATCTTTGAGAAAGATCATGCACTGTCTAGGCGCTTCCAAAGCATTGATATAAAGGAACCAACCAAGAATGAAACTATTGAGATTATTCGTGGTTTGTTACCTAAGTTTGAATCTTTTCATGACGTTCTTTATGACAAAGAATCAATCAATGCTGCTGTTGAACTTTCAGATAAATACATAAATGACCGCAACTTTCCAGACAAAGCTATTGATGTGATAGATGAGGCAGGAGCTAATATCAAATTAAGGTCAAATAAAAAAACTAAAAATAAAATTTCGAAAGTTGATATTGAAGATGTTGTTGCGAGGATGACTCAAATTCCTTCAAAAAATATCTCAAAAACTGACAAAGATATCATGGGAACACTTGAGCGAGATCTGAAACTTGTGATTTTTGGTCAAGATGCAGCAATAGGTTCTTTGTGCTCATCAATAAAAATGTCGCGATCGGGTTTATCCGATGAAACGAAACCTATTGCTTCGTTTTTGTTTTCAGGGCCAACTGGCGTAGGTAAAACTGAAGTGACAAAGCAGCTTTCATTAATCATGGGCATCAATTTAATTCGTTTTGACATGTCTGAATATATGGAAAGGCATACTGTATCAAAGTTAATAGGCGCTCCTCCAGGTTATACAGGTTATGAAAAAGGAGGCTTGCTAACCGATGCCGTCAATAAGGATCCATATGGTGTTGTATTATTGGATGAAATCGAAAAAGCTCATTCTGATGTCTTTAATATTTTGCTGCAGATCATGGATCATGGAAATTTAACTGACAATAATGGACGTAAAACAAATTTTAGAAATATCTTGTTAATTATGACAACAAATGCTGGCGCAGAGGCAATTAGTCGAGCATCGATTGGGTTTACCGATCAAGACCATTCCTCAGATGGTCTAACCGCAATAAATAAAGCTTTTTCACCAGAATTTCGGAATAGATTGGATTCTATCATTCAGTTTTCAGCACTAGATGAATATTCAATCAGTAGAGTCATAGACAAATTAATAATAGAGTTAGATCAGAAGTTGGAAAAAAATAATATTTCTATGGAAGTCGATAATAAAGCCCGACTATGGTTAGCCAAAGAAGGGTATGATCCAAAAATGGGGGCTCGTCCTATGGCCAGACTAATTCGCGAAAATATAAAAAAACCACTAGCTGATGAAATGCTTTTTGGTTGTTTAGTCGAAGGTGGCTGTGTAAAAGTCTCAGCATCAAAAAAGGGGCTAAGTATAAAATATGGCCCTCTTGGTAATTTAAAAAGAAAAGTCAGCAAAAAGAAAAGTAAAGTAAAATAATCATCTATTTCCCACGATAAGTAATGCGACCTTTGCTTAAGTCATAAGGGGTTAATTCTACTGTTACCGTATCACCCGTTAGTATTCTTATATAATGTTTTCTCATTTTTCCTGAAATATGAGCAATAATATTGTGCCCATTTTCAAGCTCAACCCTAAAAGTTGTATTTGGAAGAGCTTCGGTTACCACTCCCTCCATTTCAATTGCCTCTTCTTTAGCCAAAATTTTATTCCTTTTTATATTGTTAGCATTAAATTCTGCTCAAAGTGAAAGAACTTTGCAATCATCATTTTGTAATTCTTTTATATTTTTAATAACTCATTCACTGCAATCTTATTTTTTGGCCACTCAATAAATTTTCTTTTATCAGAGCATTCTTGCTTCACAATGTTGATAAATTGGTTCTTGGGGATCGTTGTCGCCCCAAGGGTAAATAAATGATTCGATTCAATCTGACAATCGATCAATGTAAAATTATGCATGCCTGGTATTCTACAAAGAGCAAATAATGCATACTTAGATGCATTTGATAGATCGCTGAACATTGACTCAGCAAAGAATATTTTTCCAATTACAACGCCGTATAGACCGCCTATTATTTTTTTATCAGACCATACCTCTACTGAATGTACCCAGCCATTCTTATGAAGGTTGGTATATACATCAATCATGGGTTTGGTGATCCATGTTCCATCTTGATCTTTTCTGGATTTTGCACAATTTTTTATGATATGAGTAAAGTTATTATTGAATGAGATTTTAATATCACTTTTTTTTAAGATACGAATCATTCTCCTAGATATGTGAATGTTATCTGGATAAATTACACACCGTGGGTCAGGTGACCACCATTGAGTTTGCTCCCCTTCATTAAACCAAGGGAAGATGCCTTTGCAGTAGGCGTTTATTACATTTGTTGGAGTTAAAGTACCCCCAAGAATTACTAAACCAGTTTCATTTTTTGGAATAGGAAAACCAAAGCCAGGATAATCTGTACCGTAATAGTTTCTTTTTAGCCTTTCTTCTTCTTTCAATTTTTTAAAGAATCAAGATATTTTTCTGCATCAAGAGCACCCATACAACCAGCGCCTGCAGATGTTATTGCTTGTCTATATACTTGATCAGATACATCACCCACTGCAAATACACCGGGAACGTTTGAAGCTGTAGCATCGCCATTAAGGCCTGATTTTATTTTTATATAGTCATTTTTCATGTCTAATTGACCTTTAAACATACTCGTATTGGGTCGATGACCAATGGCGATAAATACACCGAATAGATCGATAGATTTTTTCTCTTTGTTATCATTTGGATTCATTATTCTAATGGCGTTTACTCCACTTTCATCGCCTAATATTTCATCAACGATATAATTCCAATGTATTATAATTTTACCTTCTTTTTGTTTTTCAAAAATGTGATCTTGCAGAATCTTTTCTGCTCTTAACTCATCTCTACGATGAATTAAATGTACTTCCTGAGAGATATTACTTAGATAAAGGGCCTCTTCTGCCGCAGTGTTTCCTCCTCCTATGACTGCTACTTTTTTATCTTTATAGAAAAAACCATCGCATGTGGCACAAGCAGACACGCCTCTGCCTTTATACTTCTCTTCCGATGGCAAACCAAGATACATCGCAGTTGCACCTGTGGCAATGATTAGAGCATCGCATGTATAAACCGAACTGTTTCCTCTGAGGAAAAAAGGACGTTTTGATAAATTTACCTCTTCGATATGGTCATTAATTACGTTCGTTCCATATCTTTTTACGTGTTTCAGCATTCTTTCCATTAATTCTGGACCTTGAAGTCCTTCCACGTCACCCGGCCAATTATCTACATCAGTGGTTGTCATAAGCTGACCACCTTGCTCCATTCCAGTGATAATTGCAGGATCAAGATTGGCACGTGCAGCATAAACTGCAGCAGAATAACCAGCAGGTCCTGAACCCAAGATAATTAGTCTGAAATGTTGCTTGTCAGTCATGCTTGCAATACCTTTTCGCTTAAGCTTCTTTTAAAACTATATTGAATATTTCTTATTATCTATAATTATAAACATAGTTAAAATTATTACCTATCAATAAAATGATAATTTCAGGGTATAATCTAAAACCTAAAAAAACTTTGATAATAATGATAAGCTGAGATTACAAGTTTCAACTTATTCAAAATACTTATATAAAGAATAATGTCAAAATCAAGAAATATAAGTTTTTCCGCAAAAGTAGTCCGCAGTCTAAGAGAGTCAGCCCTCTGGATGATGAGTGCACTGGCGTTAATTTTATTGATAGCATTAATAACTTATGATGTTAATGATCCAGGTATTACCCAGATAAGTAATGTTGAGAATATAAATAATTCAGTAGGTAAGGTTGGTGCTTTTACCGCCGATATACTGTTTAATCTTTTCGGGGTTCCCTCGTATCTTTTTGTAGCCATGATTTTTTACTTTGGATGGCTAATGTACCGCGATCTTAAAAGTCAAACAATTCCTGTGCGTGCCGATTTATTTTTAAGGGTTAGCGGATTTGTATTGTTGCTTATTTCAAGTTGCGCTTTATCTACACTTCATTTTTCTGGAGATGGATACAGGGAGACAGCTGGCGGCATTTTAGGGCAGGTGGTTGGTAATAATTTAGAGTCAACAATGAAATTACTTGGTGCAACGACTCTATTATTTTTTGTTTGGCTGGCTTCGGTTTCGCTGTTCTTGAGTATATCTTGGTTTAAAGTTATTGATGAGATTGGCAAATACTTATTATTGGGTTGGGATACAGCCTTATCCAAGATTGATGTAATCAAAGACCGAGTTGAAGGTAAAAGGAAGAAAGCTGAGCGTAAAGTAATCTTTGAAGCTGAAAAAAAACGTATTGCAGATAAACCTCCACCAAAGATAGAACCAGTTATACCACAACTAGAAAAGAGCAATAGAGCTGAAAAAGAACGTCAGGTCCCAATGTTTGAACCTCCTACTGATGGCGAGTTACCATCGTTGTCATTGTTGGATGACCCTCCAGCTCAAAAAAAAGGCTACTCAGAAGAATCCTTAGAGGCAATGTCGAGACTTGTTGAACTTAAATTGAGGGATTTTGGTGTAGAAGTTGAAGTTGTATCAGTCTCTCCTGGACCAATAATCACAAGATTTGAACTTGACCCAGCACCAGGGGTTAAAGTTAACAAAATCTCAATTTTGTCAAAAGATTTAGCTAGAGCACTCTCAGTTGTTAGCGTGAGAATAGTAGAGGTAATACCTGGAAAATCTTTTATAGGGCTTGAAATACCGAATGAAAATAGAGAGTTAGTTACTTTGGGAGAAATCCTAAAATCGAAAGCATACGATGATATGGCTTCACCATTAACTTTGGCTCTAGGTAAAGATATTGGTGGCAATTCTGTTGTGGCAGACTTATCCAAGATGCCCCATTTGCTTATTGCAGGCACTACTGGTTCAGGTAAATCTGTGGCAATAAATGCAATGATTCTCAGCCTTCTCTACAAAGTAACTGCTGAGCATGTAAGATTGATAATGGTTGATCCTAAGATGTTAGAGTTATCAGTGTATGAAGGTATACCTCATTTATTGACTCCTGTTGTAACTGACATGAAGGAGGCTGCGAATGCACTTCGTTGGTGTGTGGCGGAGATGGACAGGCGTTATCGATTGATGGCAGCATTAGGGGTGAGAAACATTGGTGGCTTCAACCGTAAAGTAAAAGATGCAATAGCCGATGGCAAACCAATTCCAGATCCCTTGTACAAACTACCTGAATTAAATGAAGATGATGATATTCCTGAGCATCCAACATTAAATACATTGCCATTTATAGTGGTTGTTATTGATGAATTAGCCGATATGATGATGGTTGTCGGAAAGAAAACAGAGGAATTAATTTCACGTTTAGCACAAAAAGCAAGAGCTTCTGGCATACATATGTTATTGGCAACCCAAAGACCATCGGTTGATGTGATTACAGGTTTGATAAAGGCAAACATTCCAAGTCGTATCGCGTTTCAAGTTTCTGCTAGAGTCGATTCAAGAACAATACTGGATCAGATGGGAGCTGAGACATTACTCGGGCATGGAGATATGTTATATCTACCGCCAGGCACTTCATTGCCAACAAGAGTGCACGGAGCATTTGTTGCAGACAATGAAGTTCATGCTGTGGTTAAGAATCTCAAAAAAGCAGGGAATCCTAAATATATTGAAGAAATATTAAAAACCACTGAATCCAGCATTCCCGGAGTTTCATCTGATGATCCTGATGCCGAGAAAGACGTATTATACGATCAGGCAGTACAAATTGTTATTGAGACTAAGAAAGCCTCTATTTCAGGGGTCCAACGTAGATTAAAAATTGGCTACAATCGTGCCGCTAGGATGGTGGAGTCCATGGAAGCAGCAGGTTTGGTTGGACCTTTGGAGTCTAATGGAACGAGAGAGATATTAATCAGTTCCGTTAATGATGAATAAGTCAAATGATCTGAGTATGCTAGCTGGAAGGATTGCAGTAATTCTGTTGAGTATTTTATCTATTTCCTCTTCCTTTGCATCAGCAAGTGACCATGATCAAGCTGAATTACTCATTAAAAAATACCTTATCGCTCCAAAAACTATAACGGCAGATTTTGTTCAGTATATTAACGATGATAGAAATAATGTTATGGACACGATGAAAGGCAAGATTTTAATACAAAAACCGAATAACTTTAGTTGGCATTACACATCGCCCTACGAACAAATATTCATTGGAGATGGAATTAACTTTATGTCATAAGATATTGATTTAGATCATTTAATTAGAAAGAAACAATCAGAATTGAATTTGATGGTACCACTCATTTTGATGCAGGGGGGCCAACGTATTTTTGATGATATTGAATATATTGAAATCCACAAAGAACAGAATCAATTTTGGGTGAAACTTAGATATTCAGACACTCATAATGATTTATTTGAATTCACATTAGGGTTTAGTAATGAAATTTTATCAAAAATGATTCTAAACGATAGCTTGGGCCAAATTATGATAATCAATTTTGAGGATATAGCTTTAGACAAAGAAATTAATTCAGATGTATTTGATATCAATCTATTTATTCAGAAGAACAATTTAGTTAACCGTTGATTGAGCTTGATTAAATGTACAATCTTAAGTTCAAAATTTATTGGCTTGTTTGTGGAATGATTGTTCTGTTCTTCTGTAGTGGGTTGATGTTACTTCCAACAGAATGGTTCTTTATTAATGATGATATGACCTCAATCCCCTTCTTGGATAAGGTAGTTCACTGTGCAGTATTTTTTTCATTAGCGATTTGGTTTTCAGGTCAATTGAGATCACTTCTAGTCATTTTCTTCTTTATCAGCATATATGGTTTTCTGATTGAAGGAGCGCAACATCTTATTTCTTATAGGGACTCTGACTGGATGGATATTTTTGCAAATGAAGTGGGTGTGTTATTAGGTATAATTATCTCAAGTTCAAAAATTTCTGGTTGGTCTAGAGTATTTGAGGATAAATTTTTAATAAAAAAATGATGGATCATGGAAAGAAATACCGATACGCTCACAACGAGAGGAATAGAATTGCTTTCAGAAAAAATATTTTCCTGACGGCAGGGATGATAGGAAGTATTATTATCCAGTTAATCGATGTTTAAAAGCTAAAATAAAAGGTAATTAGAAAAGATTAAGGAGATGGTTCAGCAACAACCAAATGATCGCGAATCAGAGCTATAATTTAAATGATTGACCCAAAACTACTCAAACAGTCCACAAATGAAGTCTCAAAAAATTTAGCGAGAAGAGGCTATGTATTTGATGCGGAAGTATATCTGAGTCATGAAAAGCTTAGAAAATCATTGCAAGTTGAGAACGAAGAGTTAAAAAACAAAAGAAATACAGTGTCAAAGGAAATAGGCATCGCTAAGTCAAAAAAGAAAGATGCATCCGTTTTAATGAAGACTTCTGATGAAATTAATTCTTTGTTAGCAAAGAGCGAAAAAAAATTGAATGATGTCTTATCTAAAATTAACGCAATTGAATTAGATTTGCCAAATCTTCTTTCTGATAAAGTTCCAGATGGAAATAATGAAAACGATAATGAAGTAATTAGAAATTGGGGAAAGAAGAGATCTTTTGATTTTTCAGTGAAAGATCATGTTGAGATTGGCAAAAATCTTGGTTCATTTGATTTTGATAGTGCTGGAAGAATCTCAGGGAGTCGTTTTTCAGTTATTAAAGGGTCATTGGCTGCATTACAAAGAGCTTTAATACAATTTATGCTCGATTTACATACAAGAGAGCACGACTATGAGGAATTTTATGTGCCTTATATCGTTCAAAGTGATGCATTAATCGGAACTTCTCAGTTACCAAAATTTGAAAGTGATTTATTTAAAATAGATGCTGATAGGTCGCTATATCTTATACCGACAGCAGAGGTACCATTAACAAATTTATTCGGAAGTAAGATTGTTGATGCTGATTCCTTACCTAGGAAATTAGTAGCGCATACGCCATGCTTTAGATCGGAGGCGGGCAGTTACGGAAAAGATACAAAAGGATTAATACGGCAACATCAGTTCGAGAAAGTTGAGTTAGTGCAGATTGTAACTCCAGAGAATTCGAATGACGCATTAGAATCACTCACTAATCATGCGGAAAAAGTTCTTCAAGCACTTGAATTACCTTACCGAGTTGTGTCGTTATGTGCAGGCGATATAGGGTTTGGGTCAACCTTTACTTATGATCTAGAGGTATGGCTTCCAGGTCAACAGGCATATCGTGAGATTTCTTCGTGCAGTTTATTTGGTGATTTCCAGGCCAGACGTATGCAAGCAAAATATAAAAATACAGACACCGGAAAGAACGAATTTTTGCATACAATCAATGGTTCTGGGGTCGCTGCTGGTAGAGCTTTGGTTGCAGTAATGGAGAATCACCAAAATAAAGACGGAAGCATTCAGGTTCCTAGTGTTTTGTTACCCTATATGAATAATTTGGAGACTATCAGTTAATTTTATTTTTACCTTTCGGTAAATTGCTCTTTTAATTCTTTTAACGCAACTTGCCAAGTACTTTGTGATCGATTGAAATCCTCTTCCCATTCTTCAGTTGCTGGAATACCCGTGTTGATTACCGTTAATTTAATTTTATCTTCAGTTTTATTAATAATAAATTCAGTGGTTATTGGTCCTGTTGCTAAAGGTTCCTCCTCAGCGCGAGATGCCTCAACTAATCGAATTTTTCGTTTGGCTATCAATACATCTATATGACCTTGTATTGTATCTCCGTTTTTTAAATTTAAGTTGTATTTACCACCAATTCTTGGGGTTAATGTACCGTCTTCGATAAGCCATTTTTTTAGCATTTCTATTTCTGTTAGTGATGCCCATAAATCATCTAACTTGCCATCTATTGATATTTCTTCTTCATGACTTCTGGTGATGCTGTCAGCAGTTAAATTAATATTTTCTTTTACTCCTTTGTTTTTTTGTTTTTTTGGTTTTTTGGTCGTTTCTTGCTTTTCGTGAGAGATGATGTGCAAGTCACGTTGTGGGAATGGGATATTTATACCTGCTTCTCTGAATGCAGAATCAAGGGCAAAATTTATGTCGCTCTGAACAGTAAAGCGTCTGTCGATTCTATTTATCCTGCAGCGTAACTCAAAATCAAGGGAAGAATCACCAAAACCGGTAAATAATGCTTTTGGTGCAGGAGCTCTGCCATCTGTAATAACTTCAGGATGATCATTAGCTATTTTTTCGAGTATTTCCTGTACTTTTTCAACATTTGATCCGTATGCCACTCCTACAAGAATTCTTAACCTCCCTTGAGTATCTCTGAGTACCCAGTTAGTTACTCTCCCTGAAACCAATTCTGAGTTTGGAACGAGTACATTCTGATTGTCCAGTGTTTCTATTTCTGTAGCTCTAATACTTATTTTTCTAACAAAACCTTCAATTTCACCCACTGAAATAAAATCTCCAGTTCTAATAGGTCTTTCAAATAATAAGATTAATCCTGAAACAAAATTACCTGCAATTTCTTGCATACCAAAACCAATACCTAAAGCTAAGGCGCCAGAGACAATAGCAAGACCACCTAAATCAACTCCAGCTTGTGTAAGTCCAAATAGTAAAGCAATTATGAAGCCAACATATCCAAATAAAGTAATAAGTGCTTCTCGGGCACCACGTTCAATCACAATATGTTGTAACCATCTTCTATCGATCCAGCGTTTCAACCAACCAATTAGAGCTAGCAATGCTGTAAAAATAAGCATGCCGCCAATCAGTTGAGCAGGAACTAATTGAATATTGCCAACTGTTCCGCCAAGTACGATAAGTTCAAATAGGCGGTCAACAGTTGTTCCTGATGCATCCCACACATAAACCAAATAAACAAATAGGCTTAACCATATTACGAGATCTGATATGAGTTGCACGAAACCAAGACCAGTCGACCCTTCTTTTTGAATACCTAGATTTCTTCGCATAGACACAGCAGTTGGTGTTTCATTTTTTGTGAGGTAATCAAATGACATGGAGATTAACCATAAAATAATCCACACCAAGAATAATGCAATTGAGGATCGAGTAATTCCGTGAATTAAGTAACCAGCGAAATTTTGATAGCCAACAATAACAGCGATGATACTAATAGATAGTGTTAATGTGATTAATGATCTTATAAGCCTGAATTTGTTTTCCAGTCCAGAGATTCGTCCTAAATATAGATGAACATAAAGTAGGGTGGCGGCAACCAAAAAGATGATTGCAGCTCTGCCTGTTACATCTGGATCAATTAACCTAATTGTAAGCCAGTTTGTACCAAATACTATGAAGCTAGCGATTAGAGATATTTGTAATAACGCAAGTCTAAATCTTAAAGGTTTGACGTGCTCTGGAATAAACCCTTCTATTTCTATAGCCGGTGAATCTTCACTGGTAGCCCAATCAATAATTATACTAGTAACCCCAAAAAGAAAAATGCTTAATCCAACTCGAATAATCATTCGATCAAGCGATGGCTCAGAAATTGTTGTATACAAGATCAAAGTAATAAAAAGACCAATTAACAATGAAGTTGAATGTCTCGCCATTGGTTGAGTTAATATACGGTGCAAGAGTTTTGATGATGCACTTTTTTCTTCGATCAACAGATATAATTTCGATTTCTTTCTGATGTAAAGATCAAATCCAGTTGCAAGTAGACCTCCAAATACCAATAACCAGAAAAAACCGGTTATAGATAAGCCGCTAGTTAGATTTAAGTATTGTGCATTTTGGTATTTGCTTAGACTGTCTTTTGCTTTTAATGGGAACCCTAGCATTTCCTCAACTAGGTTTTTACTTTTATAAGATAAATATTGCTCCGAAAGTTCCTCTTGGATACTGCTTATGCGTTCAACGATTGTTGTGGCTTCATCTTGTGCACCACTGCATGATATTTGCCTTGCAGTTGCCTCATCTAGTAAATTGCGAATAGCATTTCTTTGGTCAAAGATTGATGGTGAAACATCAGCATCAATGTCTTTTAGGGGAGCAAATCTTATTTCCAGTCTTTCCCTCTCTGCAGAAGATCTTTCGTAACAAACGGAAGCATCATTAAGTATATTCAGCGCTTGTGTTCTGGCTATATTTAGGAAAGATGCTGAGACATCACTGCCATCAATTTGTCTTTTTAATAGATCGAGTTCGGCATTAGCTGCTATAGGATTAAATTTATCACTTTCTTGTGTAAAGGACAGTGGCGAAGAAAGAAAAAAAATGCCAGCGATTAAACCGATGATAAATTTTCGATTAAGTTTAGTTTTAATTGTTTTCAATCTAATACCATGTAATCATTTTGTGATGACTCACCTTTAAGTACCATACATCAAATATATAAAATTAAATTTTATTTACTGATAGTGTTTTTGAGTATGCCAACCCCTTCCACTTCAATCTCTATTATATCACCGAGTTGCATCGAACTTGTTGTACCTGGCGTGCCTGTATAAATTAGATCGCCAGGATAAAGTGTAACAGTTTGACTAACATGACTTACAATCGCTTCTAAATCATGGATATGATCTTTAGTGCTTTGAGATTGCATCACCTTACCGTTTAATCTTGATTGCACTAATAAATTCTTGTAATTGAGGCCAGTAGCAATAACTGGGCCCAATGGAGCGAATGTATCCGATGCTTTACCTCTAAACCATTGCAGGTCATCAGCTTGCCAATTTCTTGCGCTGACATCATTGCCTGCGGTAACTCCAAAAATATAATGCTTGGCTTCTTCTTTTGAAATCTTGCTGGCTGTTTTTCCTATCACGACTACCAATTCAGCTTCGTAATGAAGGTCTGTGATTCCTTCATGGTATATAATTTGGTCATCTGGTCCAATTATTGAACTTGATAATTTCAAGAATATAGGTGGGTGAGGAGGCAATTCAAGATCACCTCTATGGCTGTGATAATTAAATCCAACAGCCAATACTTTTGAGGGTTCTGCCGGTGCCATTAGATTAACATCCTTAAGTTTTACTTTTTTCCCTGTTTTTTTTGTACTCAGATATGGTGCAGAATTTAGTTCATGGATCATCCCTTCCTCTAGAATGCCGTAATTTATAGAATTGTCGTGAGAGTATCTGACGTATCTATTTACTTCAGCAAAGGTATATGTATTGCCGGCAATTAGTGTAAATATAAGCAAGCTTATCCGAATAAATTTTTTGATAACCATAGTGACTCAATCCTGATTGTTTCGCATAAAGTATTGTATACATATTTTTTAGCAATATTGATATTATATTGATTGTAAGTCTAATGCTTTAGGTATTTTATCTATGATTTTTTCTGAGTGGGAATATTATTCATTATTGCCTCTTCTGGTAACGTTGGTCTTCGCCTTTATGATGCGATCAGCATTAGTGGCTATGTTAATTGGAACATTTGTTGGAACCTTACTCATCGGCCTGACACCAGGTATTGGTTTGAATGAAATATTTCAGGCTTCGCTCGGTAATGAGGATTTTATTTGGATTTGTGAGATTGTCATCCTTATCGGTATTTTGTTTGAACTCTTTAAGAAATCAGGAGTACTTACGGTTTTGGCTGAACGCGTTATGACTCAAAAAAAAGGTAGACATAATGTTGAAGTATCAGCATGGGCAATGGGCTTCATGATTGTTGATGATTATTTTAGCCCTCTTTTAACTGGTGCAATTATAAGGCCAATTTCAGATAGATCGAATATACCTCGGGAAAAATTAGCTTTCATTTTAGATGCCACTACTGCTTCGGTGTGTATACTTTTTCCATTTACGGCCTGGGGAGCTTATATATCGAGTTTGATTGCCGCTCAAGGCGGACCAGTAGATTCTATTGAAAGTGCTTTATCACTCTACATTTTAGCCATTCCTTATAATATCTATCCAATATTATTACTGCTTTTTACGCTGCTGATATGCAGCGGGTTAATACCTGATTTTGGACCAATGAGATCCGCGGAGAAGAGGGTCAAGGAAACAGGAGCTTTATTGCGACCAGGTGCATCACCTTTAATTTCAGAGGATGATAATATAGAAACAAACTCTGAGGTTGCAATTAAACCTTCATTGTTTTTCGAGCTTCTCGTGCCTATATTGTTGATATTCGGGGTAGGTATAATAACTGTATTTGAATTTGGTAGCGTTAAAATTGTTGAGGCTTTTTTCTTAGCCGTTACCTATCTAACGATTACTTCTTCGTATAAAAAAAGATTAAGAAGTGCTGTAGAGATAGGTGATCTCATTATTGCAGGAATGAAAAGCGTTTCGGGTGCTATCTTAATAATTGCGTTGGCGTATTCGCTTAATGCTGTTACGACAAAACTAGGTGCAGCAGATTTGATTATCAATTTATTCTCTGAAAACTTAAGTGCAACGGCATTAATATTGGTTACTTTTCTTGTCACTGCAACCATATCATTTGCGACTGGAACTTCTTGGGGGGCATATGCAATGACTATCCCTATCGTGCTTCCATTAGCTTATGAGTTAACAGGCGGGCAAATTACGCCAGTCATATATCAAACAATTGCTGCAATTGCAGGTGGTGGTATCTTTGGCGACAATGCATCACCTGTTTCCGATACTACGGTTTTATCGTCAGTAGGCGCCGGCAGCGATCATATTGATCACGTAATAACACAGTTACCTTATGCGCTGCTAATCGGATTTCTCACAATTATTATTTACTTTTTTATGACTTAACTATTGATTTACCTAAGTTATGTAGCACTTCCGCTAAGCAGAGGCTCTAGGTCTTCCAGTCTTGAGCCATTTTCATCGCAAACAGCATATTTTCTAGGTTCACCGCTAGGGGATTCTCCATAAAGGGCTACCCCAGCATACCTTCCTTGCTTATCAATTACATAAAAATTCACACTAAAATTAGGTAAACCTCGCTCATTCAGTAATCTCTTTTCTATGGTATTTTCTTGTATTCTTTTTAATGCTGCCATGCCAGCATCCATTGGATGTGACCCTCTTCGCATTTCCTCTACGATTAAATATGAGCATAGTCCATATAAGTTCGCTTCACCTCTGCCAGTTGAGCCAGCAGCTCCATAATTTCCATCCACATAAAGACCTGCACCAAGAATTGGAGAATCACCAACACGGCTTGGTATTTTCCAAGCTAATCCACTTGTCGTTGTTACACCACATATGTCACCTTTTGCATTTATTCCATTGCAATTAATTGTTCCGTAGTATTCATCTTCAGGAATAATTCCTTCTTTAATCATATCCATGGCGGCATTTCTTCCAGCCACTTCTCTTTTTTCAGGATCCAAATAATGTTCTGGATCGATTCTTCTTTTCCAATCTAGCCACATTTTTCTTGATCGGTCAGAATTTAGATCGTCCTCAATTTCATATCCCATATTTCTTGCAAAATCTTGTGCGCCTTTACCTACAATCAAATGGTGATCTGTTTTTTTCATCACATCTCTCGCAACAAGTGATGGCATTCTTACTCCCTCGAGTGCGCCAACACCTCCAGCTTGTTTTTTTGGTCCGTGCATGCAGCATGAGTCAAGCTGAACTACTCCGTTTGCATTTGGACGTCCCCCAAAGCCAACACTGGCATCCAAGGGATCAAGCTCAACAATATTTACACCAGCAATCAGTGCATCTAGAACATCATCTCCTTGAGTAATTTTATTGAATGCGGTTTCAACACAATTGTATTTGCCACCATTTTTCATGGTGTGACCATTTCCTGAGGCGACAACTACTGGTTTTATATTACCTTTTCTGATTAATGGTGTTTGAGCATTAGCAGTTTTAATAATTCCCGATGCCAAGCTAATGGCAGAGCTTCCTATGAGAAATTTACGTCTATTAATTTTTTTCTTCATGTTAAAGATTCCTGTTTATTGAGTTCTCATGATATGACTTTTTTGGTTATCCGTATTATGGTAGTTAGTGTATCTTTATAATTTTGATCTGGGTAATTTTTTTATATTTAGCTTCATTTTTCAATTAAGTATAAGATACTTTTAGTTAACGCAGATAGTAAAGAGGTTTTTATGAAACAAATATACGCGATTGTGTTGTTGAGTATCTTCTTGGTGAGTCGGGTTTATGCGCATCATTCCGTATTTGCTGAATACGATATTAATGGCTCGATAACCATTGAAGGTGTTGTCACAGAAGTTTGGTTTAAAAATCCACACGTTAGGTTTTTTGTGGAAGTCACTGACAAAGAAGGTGCAAAGGTACTTTGGAATACTCACGGTCATAACCCCTCAATGTTAAGAAGAGGAGGCTGGACGAGAGAAACTCTGCAGGTAGGCGAACAAATTATTATGTCTGGTGACCCCACTTATGACGGTTCACCGAAAATGTTTATTCGTAAAATAACATTAAGTGATGGCAGTATTCTTGAGAATAAAGTACCGGGTGTGAATTGATGGATAGAAAAATTTTACTAAAAAAAATACTAATTATGGCAAGTTGTTTTTTTGCTGCAAATATCGCTGTATCTTCAGAAATTGATTTTATTGGTGACTGGTCAATTCGAATTAATCAAGAGACTGGCGGTAAACGGAGCCAAGATGGATTCCTTTCTATACGTATGGTAGATGAAGAGTATGTGGCTCACATCCAAGGTGGCCCAATAAAGATTATCATTGATGGCGAAAACATTGAGATGGCTGCTGATGATTGGACAGGAGCAAGCATGCCATTTGAAAGGTATTATCGAGGAAAATTAAATAAAGGAATTATGCAGGGTGTCTTTGAGCCTGAATTTCCTGTTACAAAACAGGAGAGGCAATTGTGTGAGAAAATTCCATTAGGATGTCCGCATCCCACCGGATCATGGAGTGCACATCGTTATCAAGAAACCGCAATATCAAAATCGGAGCAAGAAGAGTCAATTGATTTAACAGGCAGATGGCGCCTTATTGAAAGAGGGATGCGCCGCTGGACGGTTGATATGACAGATCAGGCTAAAAAATGGAATGAAGATTTTGATGTGGAACTGGATTTGCCTAGGCAGAGATGCGTTTCATCAGGTTTGGTTAATGGGTTCGGCAGTGCACCAGAAATTTATCAAGATGAAAAGAAAGTAACCATGATATCCAGTTCAGAAGTAAGAAGAATATATCTTGATGATAGAAAGCCACCAGAGTTTTCAGATTGGTATCCGCTTGGATTTTCTTCGGGAAGGTGGGAAGGTGGGGCCTTAACAGTTGAGACTACTAACCTTATGCCATCTGTGAGAGGTTTTATGGGAAATCCGATATCAGATAATGCTAAAGTCATCGAGAAATATCAGTTAGACAATGATGGGGTATTACACGTTCATATGACGTTGCATGACCCTGAGAATTATAAAACTCCACCTATTGCTTCAGCTAAATGGAAAAGAATAGAGGATAAAACTGTGGCATTCCCATTACTGTGTGATCCCGATTCTTTTTATCGTCAGCTTTATGAAGAAGGTGATTTTGACGAATACATAAAGCGCGGAAATCGTAGATATTAAGTAAAGATAAGTAAAATATTTCTTACGAAATTCCGACAATAAATAAAGGAAATCGAAATGAAAGGTCCAGCGATATTTTTGGCACAATTTGCCGGTGATAAAGCGCCATTTAATAATCTCGAAAAAATAGCTAAATGGGCATCAGACTTAGGCTTTATTGGCGTACAAATACCTTCATGGGATTCTAGATTGTTCGATCTTAAGCTGGCATCAGAAAGCAAAGCCTATTGTGAAGATATATCTGGAAAATTAATTAAATACAATATACAAGTTACTGAATTATCTACTCATTTACAAGGTCAGCTAGTGGCTGTTCACCCCGCTTATAACACACTATTTGATCCATTTGCTGATGAAAAAGTACATAATAACCCACAAAAGAGGCAAGCTTGGGCTGTTGAACAATTACTGATGGCCGCTAAGGCCTCTGAAAATTTTGGTTTAACAGAGCACGTAACATTTTCAGGCGCGTTAGCATGGCCATATTTTTATCCTTGGCCACAACGAAGTCCAGGTTTAGTTGAATTAGCATTTGATGAGCTTGCAAAAAGGTGGCGACCAATTTTAGATGCTTACGATCAAGCAGGCGTTAACCTTTGTTATGAGATTCATCCAGGTGAAGATCTTCACGATGGCGTAACTTTCGAAATGTTCTTGGAACGTGTTGACAATCATCATCGTTGTCATATGCTCTATGACCCTAGTCATTATGCATTGCAATGCCTGGATTATCTGGATCATATTGATATTTATCACGATAGAATCAAAATGTTTCACGTAAAAGATGCAGAATTCAATCCAACTGGAAAGCAAGGCGTGTATGGCGGCTATCAAGCTTGGGTTGATAGAGCAGGTCGATTTCGTTCATTAGGTGATGGTCAAGTTGATTTTAAAAGAATCTTCTCTAAGCTCGCTCAGTATAAGTTTGACGGTTGGGCTGTATTGGAATGGGAATGCTGCTTGAAACACCCTGAAGATGGCGCGAAAGAAGGAGCAAAGTTTATAAATGATCATATGATTCGTCTTACAGAGCAGGCGTTTGATGATTTTGCCGGCAGTGAAAATGACGAAAATGTTAATAAAGAAATACTAGGTATTGAATGAGAATCTTATGTCATCAAGTCAAATCAAGCGTATTAAATTAGGCATGGTTGGTGGAGGCGAAGGCGCCTTTATCGGAGACGTGCATCGAGTGGCAGCTCGCATGGATGATCGCTATGCATTTTGTGCGGGCGCTTTATGTTCTGATCCTCAACGCTCTCTTGATTCTGCAAGAAAATTAGGCTTATCCGATGACAGAAGTTATAAAACTTACATGGATATGGCTCAAGCAGAAGGTGCCCGAGATGATGGCATCGATGCTGTTTCCATAGTTACACCCAATAACCTTCATTATCCAATTGCCAAGGAATTCTTAGAAGCAGGTATTCATGTAATTTGTGATAAACCGATGACAATGAATAGCCAAGAAGCGGAAGATTTAATTGATATTGCAAATAATTCTAATCTAATTCTTGCTGTAACCTATAATTACTCGGGATATCCCATGATACGCGAAGCAAGAGAAATGATTGACCGCGGTGATATTGGATCCATTAGAGTAGTGCATGTTGAGTACATACAAGATTGGTTGTCTGAGCCTCTTGAAAAGACTGGACAAAAACAAGCTCATTGGCGTGTTGATCCGGAGCAATCTGGAATTGGTGGCTGTATAGGTGATATTGGAACGCATGCATTTCATTTGTCCTGTTTTGTAACTCAATTAACACCCAGCAAGCTTTCTGCTGATTTATCTTCTTTCGTGAAAGGGCGGCAACTCGATGATAATGCACACATACTGCTTCAATATAAAGAGGGGGCAAAAGGAATGATTTGGTCAAGTCAAGTGGCCCCAGGAAATGAGAATAATATAAAACTTCAGATATATGGGGATAAAGGAGGTTTAATCTGGCGGCAAGAGAAACCCAATGAGCTTATCTTTAACCCATTAAACCAAGCATCTAGAAAGCTAACCAGAGGCAGTGCTTATTTAAGTGAAAGAGCACAAAGGTTGACACGTATCCCAGCTGGTCATCCTGAGGGGTATCTGGAGGGCTTTGCAAATATTTATCGCGAAGTGGCTGATGCCATTTTGGCGGATAGAGACGGTCAAGACATTCCAGAAAATGTTATATTTCCATCTGGAGATGATGGGCTGCAAGGTGTTTCTTTTATTGAGGCGGCAGTTAAGTCGAGTACCGCAAATTCCGATTGGGTTGATTTGTAGGGTTACTTTTTCTTTAGGTGCAGTCCACCATAAAGAATGATTAAAATTAAGGGTAAGATGCTCATTTTTTGAATTACCTCTGTACCTGTTGAGTTATCTAAAAATTGACCCATAAGCGGCAAAACTAAGGAAACAGAGAGCATCCCAAGCCCACCAATCAAAGACAACCCAAATGCACCGCTCTCAGGAATGTTTTCTGATATATAAGCCAATGTGGTTGGCCAGAAAAAAGTTATACCAATAGCAAAAATGCCTGCTGCAACAAATACATATAAACCTGAAGCATGCGAGAGTAATTGTAATCCAATAAATGCGAATATGGATGAAAAAAGTAACATACCTGTTGTTTTAATTTTTTTCGCAATTGGGCCGGCCATTGCTCTTCCAAAAATCATTACGCCATTAATGAAGGCTAAAACAAGTAAGGCATTTACGCCTGTATTTTTGAGTAAGGATTCAATTCGCTGTGTGGTTCCAAGTTCCGTAGTTGCTGAAAGGAGCATACAAAAGGCGATAAAGATGTATAGAGGTTTTATCAAACTTTTTGTAGATTCAGTTTGATTAATACCTAATTTTGATATTTCGGTTTGAGGGAACGTTTGACCATAAAAAAGATAGCCATATATAAATAAAGGAATAAAAAGAGATGCAACCATGAATTGCCAGTTTAGTCCATTAAGATCCATTAAAATTAGACCGACAAAGGAGCCTAAAACAATCCCTGCTGGCCACCACAAATGAAATCGATTTAACATTTTGGTTTTTTCTTGAGGATACATGGAAGCGACTAATGGATTGCACACAGCTTCAACCATTCCATTCCCAATACCCATAACTACGGTTGCTACGAACAACGATGAAAAGTCAAATGCCATTAGAGTCAAGCTAATACCTAATGCATGCAAAATAAATGCTATCCACATTCCTTTCTTCATTCCAATAGAATCAACCAATGGGCCACCCACTACCATGGCAAGCGTGAAGCCCCAAAAAGCAGGCATAAATGCATACCCAATTTGTTCTAGAGTTAATCCGACACCACTTGGACCAAAAACAGTCTCCAGTCTAGCTCTAATCGCGAAAGTCATTGCAGTCAGAACAAGAGATGTGCAGCTTGCTATAAATAAACGATGGGTTTGAAATTGCTGTTGCATTTTTTTTGTTCTAATTCAAATATATTAAAACATTATGTATTTTGTAGACGAATTAAACAAATATTTGCCAGAATCAAATCCTTTAGCTAGAGTCATGGATAAAGGACCACTAATTTAATAAAGGCTCAAAATAAATGTCATTGAATCGCAGGCAAGTTCTAGGTGCAACGATTGCATCATCGTTGATGCCGTCAATCCTTGTAACGCAAGAATTAAATACAATTAAAAAGAAGCAAATGCCGAGTTATTTTGCTTGTAATATGGAGTCATGGTGGACTGAATTACCTTTCATGGAGAGGTTCATCGCTGCATCAGAAGCAGGGTTTGCGGCTATTGAGTTTTGGGATTATACGGATCAATCTCGAAACGTTAAAGAGATAGCTAAATTGTGCAAATCTCTAGAATTACAGATTGTTCAATTTACTGGATGGCAAGGTCCAAGTTTAGCGTTAATGGATAATCATCATGCTTTTACTGAGTCAATGAAAAGAGCTGTTGAAGTTGCTCATGAATTAGATGCACCGATGTTTACTGTAGTCGGACATCAATCCGTCAATGGTGTTAGTCATAAAGATAGTATTGAGAATATAAAACAAGCATTGATGAATGTGGCACCTATATTAGAAGATGCTGAAAAAATGTTAATTCTTGAACCATTTAATCCTGTTGATCATCAAGGACATTTTTTGAATGGATCAAAGGATGCTTTAACGATTTGCCGAACAATTGATTCCCCGAGTATAAAGATAAATTGGGATCTGTATCATATGCAATTAACTGAAGGGAATTTGATTGATGAATTGAAATCTGGAATGGATCAGGTAGGTTACATTCAAATAGCAGATGTACCTGGACGCAATCAACCTGGAACCGGTGAACTAAATTATCGCTTTATATTCAAAGAGATAAAGAAGATGAAATACGAAGGGTATATTGGGTTGGAATGCTGGCCAAAAAATAAAAATCAAGAACAAGCAATTCAAGATCTTTTGAGCCTAGTGTAAAAAAATGAAGAAATACTATTCAATCTCAAGAAGAGAAGCACTTAAAAGGGCGGGTTTAATTCTAGGGGTGAGTATACCCGTATCTCAAATTAGCGGCGTTCTCAGTTCCTTTGCTTTTAATGAGAGTAGTTATAAGGTTAAATTTTTTGAGACAAATGAATTCATTTTATTAAGAGATATCATTAATCAAATTATCCCTAAAACGGATACAGCTGGTGCAATAGATGTTGGTGTTCATCGTTTTGTAGATATGATGCTCAATGATTGGGCTTCCAAAGAAACACAAACACATTATCGTAAAGGTTTACAAGGAATCTCTGAGCACGCAAAGCTAGAACACAAATTGCCTTTTTCAGAATGCACTCACTCCCAACAATTAAATATATTAAATAACTTGGACCAATCTGAAGAGCTCGAGGATACATTGGTTAATTTCTTTTCCGATCTTAAGTGGTTTGTAATTTCCGGTTATTATACTTCTGAGTATGGTGCTGCAGTTGAATTGAATTACGACAGAATGCCAGGGTGGTACCAAGGATGCGTAACCTTTGATGAAAATGATAGAGCATGGTCATCTTGATATGCTACCAATACCGGATAACTCATGAATAACAATTTTGATGCCATAGTAGTGGGTTCCGGTATTTCTGGAGGGTGGGCCATTAAAGAATTGACAGAAAGAGGTCTGAAGGTGCTCCTAATTGAACGTGGATCCGAAACAATTCATGGTACGGATTATGTTGGCGAAGGAAAAGCTCCTTGGGAGCTTCCATATCGTGGTGCAATTCCAGAGGATACTTTGAACACAGAATACTTTATTCAAAAACAATGCTATGCACTCAATGGTGCAACCAAACAATTTTTTGTTAATGATCGTCAACATCCTTATATCTCTGAGAAGAAGAAACCGTTTTCATGGATTCGGGGTTATCAACTTGGAGGGCGCTCATTACTCTGGTATCGGCAAAGTTATCGATGGAGTGAAATGGATTTCAATGCAAACAAGTTAGACGGGTTTGGCGTTGATTGGCCTATACGTTATAAAGACATTGCTCCTTGGTACGATCATGTTGAAACATTTGCTGGTATAAGCGGTTCTAAAGAAGGCTTAGAACAATTGCCTGATGGCCGATTCTTACCTCCAATGGAGATGAATTGTGTTGAACTGGAAGTGAAAAAACAAATTGAACGACAATTTCCAGGCAGAAAAATGATAATTGGTCGCTGTGCTCATTTAACTCAACCTACAAAAGAACATTTGGAGTTGGGCAGAGGGCAATGTCAGAGTAGGGACGAGTGCGAAAGAGGTTGTTCTTTTGGCGCCTATTTTAGCACCTTATCTGCAACATTACCTGCAGCTAAACGAACAAACAATTTAACCATTTTAGTGGATTCTATAGCGCATAGCATTGTATATGATAAGAGCAATAAGCGAGCCTCTGGCGTTAAGGTAATTAACACCAAAACTAATACGCATTCACAATTAAATGCACGTTTGATTTTTTTATGCGCCTCAACCCTTGGTACCAGCCAAATAATGTTAAATTCCAAATCGGATAGCTTTCCGAATGGAATTGCAAATTCCAGCGGAACACTGGGACATTATTTAATGGATCACATATTTGAGAGTGGCGCGAATGGGGAATATCCGGGTTTTCAAGATAAATATTTTAAAGGAAGGAGGCCTAATGGTATTTATATCCCTAGGTATCGAAATGTAACTTCTAAAGATAAGAGGTTTCTTAGAGGTTTCGGTTTTCAAGGTGGAGGAAAACGACCGAGCTGGAATCGAGCAAAATCGATCGATGGAATTGGTAAAAGCCTAAAAGAGCAATTAAGAAGACCGGGTT
>JAYZHY010000106.1:0-5500 GCA_036166115.1 Pseudomonadota bacterium
CGAGAGGTACGTCAAACAGAGGGCGCATTTGTATCTAATATCTTGATCGATAGATCAAAAATTAGATTGCAGAGATTACCATTTGTTGAGGAAGTAGAGGTAGAGAACATTCCTGTTTCAGGAAGTCCTGATCTAGTGGATGTAGATTTTGATCTCAAATATCGTATGCCAGGTCAATTTAGCGGCGGCATAGGATATTCAGATTTTTTTAAGCTTAATATAAATGCGAGTGTTACGCATACAAACTTTCTAGGGACTGGTGAACGTGTTTCTGTAAATGCAAATTCAAGTAAATATATGAAGCAAGCAACAATGTCACATACAGATTATTATACGACCATGAATGGAATCAGGAGAACGCTTTCATTTAATTACAGAGACTACAAACAATTCACATCTGCTGCATCTGCTCTATCGACCACTAGCGGGGGTGCTACAATTGATTATGGTTACCCTATTGATGAATATCAGACCGTCAGCCTTGGTCTAAATATGAGTCAAGTGGAAATGCTTTCATCTCTTTATAGTACTTCACAAGCGATTGATTGGGTTAGCAATAACGGAAAACCTTATGATGCTGGAAATAGTTTTACTGGTACAAAATTTTCGAATTTCGAGATTTTGGCTGGCTGGACATATGACAGCAGAAATAGAACAATCTTTCCTGATAGAGGAACCAAGCATCAACTCTTTTTGACATACACAGTTCCTGGAAGCGAAGTAGAATATTGGACAGCAAGATACAATTTTACTCGCTATCAACCTCTATTTGGTAGGTGGGTAGGATTTTGGAATGCGCAATTAGGTTATGGCGAAGCCCTTGGAAATACAACAGCTTTGCCCCCATTTAAGCAATTTCATAGTGGTGGACCAAAGTCAACAAGAGGCTACAAAGAATCTTGGTTGGGACCAAAAGACTCTCGGGGAAGACCTTATGGTGGAAATGTGTTGGTAGCCAGCCAATTTGAGCTTATAATTCCATTGTCGGAAAAATTATCAAAAGTAGCAAGAGCAAGTATATTTGCCGATATAGGGAATGTTTTTAATACTGGCGAGGTCATTTTTTATGATAAGTTGGGAGATCCAGTAGAATATTCAACCTCTGTTGATGATTTGAAAAAATCAGTTGGAGTGGCAGTTCAATGGATGGCTCCGATGGGTTTATTTAGATTTAGTTATGCTTACCCTTTAAACTATTATGAGGGAAGTGATAGGTTTTATAAGGATAGGATCGAAAGGTTTCAATTCTCAATTGGTCAGTCATTTTAATTTATATGGAAAGGGATATGAAAATTTTAATTAAACAATTTTGCAGATTAATATTCATTACTTTATTTTTATCATCATCTTCGTTTGCGCAAGATCAAAAAATTGGAGTGGTTAACTTCCAGGCATTAATGGAGAGTTCCCCACAATTTAGGCAAGTTATGGAGGCATTGGCAAGTGAATTCCAGCCTAGACAGAGAGAAGCCTTAGCGAAACAAAAAGAGTTTGAAGAATTATCTGCAAAGATCCAGAAAGATGCTGCAGTTATGGGTGCTACAGAAAGATCAAATGCAGAGAAAGAGTTCCGTGAACTTCAGCGAGAGGTTAATAGGTTAGGTACCGAACTTCAAGAAGATGTTAATTTAAGGAGAAACGAAGAGATCGGAAAATTACAAAGAACTTTATTGGAAATTGTTAATGCTTTTGCACAATCTAATGATTTTGATATTGTCATAGCAGATGGCGTCATATATGCAAGTCAATCAGTTAACATAACACCTCAGATACTAGACTCATTAGAGGATAACTTTCAAGACAACCAATCAAATTAATATGCATGCAAGATTATTGTGTATATCTGAACTCTATAGGAGGTTCTATTGGTCTTTAGTTTAGGAGACTTAGCGGCTAAATTCGGATGCGATATTGTTGGTAATCCTGAGACAAAAATTTCAAATGTAGCCACTCTAATTTCTGCCAAAGAGGGGTCTCTTGCTTTTTATTCTAACTCCTTATACAAAAAAGAGCTAAAAAAAACCAAGGCTTCGGTTGTTGTTTTAAGACCATCAGATGTTGATTTATGCCCAGTTGATTCTTTATTGTGTGAGGAGCCTTATCTAATTTACACTAAAATAGTTGCATTATTGCATCCTTTACCTTGTTATGACGGAAAGATTTCTGAGAGCGCATCAATCAAAAAGGGTGCAAATGTTGCAAAATCTGCTTACATTGGTGAATTCACATCAATTGGCAAGGATGTAACTATCGGTGAAAATGTATTTATTGGGCCAGGTTGTATTGTTGAGGGTAATGTAAACATAGCAGCAAATTCAAGAATTATTGCGAATGTTACTATTGTTAATTCAGTTGATATTGGAGAGAGAGTAATAATACATCCTGGAGTTGTAATAGGAGCTGATGGTTTTGGGAATGTAAAAACCGAGAATGGTTGGTTAAAGATTCATCAAGTTGGTGGAGTTAAGATTGGAAATGACGTTGAAATTGGCTCGAATACGACAATTGATCGCGGTTCATTGGGGGATACTTTAATACATAATGGTGCTCGGCTCGATAATCTTATTCAAATTGGTCATAATGTTTCAATCGGTGAGCATACTGCAATTGCTGCATCTGCCGCGATTGCAGGAAGCTCTTCAATAGGTAAGCGATGTATGATTGCTGGGCAAGTTGGAATTGTTGGGCATATTAATATTTGTAATGATGTAAGAATAAATGGTGCCGCAGTGATAACTAAAGATATTAAAACACCAGGAGTATATTCAGGATCCTTCCCTTTCGAGGAAGATAAGGTGTGGAAAAAGTTAGTTGCAAAATTTCGTCGTTCAAATAAATAATCCAATTTAAACATAATCGTATGAAGAAGAGTGATAAAGTTTTAGATAGAAAGCACATTATGGAGCTTCTTCCTCATCGTGACCCTTTTTTGCATATTGATAGGATTGTCGATTATAAATTGGGTGAATCTATTGTCGCTGAAAAAAAAGTTAACCCTGATGAATCATATTTCAAAGGACATTTTCCAGGACAACCTATTTTGCCGGGGGTTATTATTATAGAGGCAATGGCTCAAGCGGGAGGTGTACTTGGTCATCTGACTGTTGGTGATATCAAACCAAAACCTATCTATTATTTGGTTGGCGTAGAAAAAGCTCGTTTTCGCTTTCCTGTGTTACCGGGCAATCATTTAAGAATTGAGGTAAATGTTGATCGAATTATTAAAGGTATGTGGCGATATAAGTGTAACGCTTCCGTGAACGAAAAGGTCTCTGTAGACGCAATAATTATGTGTGCTCCAAGTGACATAAAATTATGATTCATGATACTGCAATAATTTCAGATTTAGCAATAATCGGGTCAGATGTTTCTGTGGGTGCTTATTCAGTAATTGGCGGTGAGGTTGAAATTAGAGATGGAACTATAATCGATAACCATGTTGTTATAAATGGCTCAACAATAATTGGTCGAAATAATCATATTTATTCTTATAGTGCTATTGGCGGTGATCCCCAAGACAAGAAATATAATGATGAACCAACTTCTCTGATCATTGGTGATAATAATACAATTAGAGAGTACTGCACCATTAATCGTGGGACCATTCAAGATAAAGGGAAGACGATCATTGGTAATAATAATTGGATTATGGCTTATGTGCATATTGCGCATGACTGTGTTGTGGGTAATAACACTGTTTTTGCAAATAATGCGACTTTAGCTGGCCATGTTCTTGTTGGGGATTGGGCTATTTTTGCTGGGTTTACTGGAGCACACCAGTTTTCTCGGATTGGTGCACATAGCTTTATAGGAATGAATACCTTAACTACAAAAGATATACCAGCTTATGTTATGGCAGAAGGTCAACCAATAAAGCCCAGAGGGGTTAATGTTGAAGGGCTGAAAAGGAGGAATTTTACTTCCGACCAAATACGGAATATAAAGGAAGCATATAAAATTCTATATCGAAAGGATTTAAAATTAAATGAATCGACATCTAAAATTGCAAAATTAACAAAGAGTAACCCTGAATTAGAGGTCCTACTTGATTCCATTATGAATACTTCAGATCGTGGAATTATTAGATAGTTTATGCGCATAGGTATAGTCGTTGGTGAAAAATCTGGCGACTTCCTAGGTGCCAGTTTAATGCGAGAATTAACCTCTATTAATCCCAAAATAACTTTCGAAGGAATTTTAGGTCCAGAAATGATAGAAGTTGGTGGAGATAAATGGGCTTCATCGCAAGAATTATCAGTTATGGGTATTATTGAACCACTTAAGGTTCTTCCAAGACTTTTATTATTAAGAAGAAGAATCTTTAAAAGATGGCAAGAAAACCCACCGGATATTTTTATTGGCATCGATGCACCAGAATTTAATTTAACATTAGAATCTAAGCTAAGAAAGGAAGGAATTATTACAGTGCATTATGTCAGTCCTTCCATTTGGGCGTGGAGGAAAAATCGAATAAGGAAAATAATTAATTGTGTCGATAAAATATTATGTATTTTGCCTTTTGAGCCCAATCTATATAAGAAGTATAATTTTCCTGCAGTTTTTGTAGGTCATCCTTTGGCTGATAATTTACCTTACCATCTCAAAAAAGATGAGATTAGAAGGAATTTTAATATAAATTCTGGAATTCTAATTGCCATTTTACCTGGAAGCCGAATGAGTGAGGTAAAGCGATTGGGTTCTTATTTTGTTAAAGCGGCAAAGTTACTTTTAAAAAATTATGGAAATATTTCATTTATTGCTCCAATGGCATCAAAAGATACCTACAAACAGTTTGATGTATATCTCGAACAAGAAAATATTAGAAAATCTTTTATTTTGGTAGAAGGTAATTCGCATGAATGTATGATTGCCTCAGATTTAGTCTTGGCAGCTTCGGGAACTGCTGTACTAGAGTCATCGTTATTGAATCGACCAACCGTTGCGGTTTATAAAGTTTCTTTATCATCTTATATTTTTTTGAAGACAATGATAAGAATTAAACATTTTACTCTACCAAATATATTACTTAAAAAAGAAGTCGTACCAGAACTTATTCAAAATGATTTATCTGCAGAGAGTTTAAGTAAAGTTGCTTCTAATCTTCTAGAAGATAGAAATGCTCGAGAAATTATGAAATCTGAATTCAAAACTCTTAGGAAAAAACTATCAGTGAACAAAGACAGGATAGCAGCAAAAGAAATTCTTAAATTACATAAAGAAGATAAGCAATGAACTCAAAAAAGGGGTATAAGTATATTGCTGGTGTTGACGAAGTTGGAAGAGGAACATTAGCTGGCCCGGTGGTCGCAGCAGCAGTAATTTTAAGCAAAAATATTCTGTTAGACGGTTTGAATGACTCAAAGAAAGTCAGTAAGAAGAATAGAGAAAAATTATTTGATGAAATATGTTCATGTTCATTTTCGTGGTCAGTAGCATATTGTGTTGATAACGAAATCGACTCTATCAATATTCTTCAGGCAACCATGTTAGCTATGCGTCG
>JAYZHY010000107.1:0-9483 GCA_036166115.1 Pseudomonadota bacterium
ATACCAAACTGTCTTCAGCAGCCAGAACATCAAGATATCTTTTCACGACCCTTACAATTAGATCTTGTTGCTGAATTTCATAATCTATCTCAGCTTTTGCTGAGCGTTTTCCAGCCTGTTTGAGTCCCACCCATCTGTCCCATTGGAACAGTGTTTGTGTGAGCTGAAGTTGCCAACCTGAGGATGAAGTTCTTGATTCAGAATTGATTGTTGCTTGCGCACCCGAAACATCTGCTTCAACTGTTGACCCGTCATAATTATTAACAGTATATCGACTGCCAATGCTTAGTTCAGGTAATAAGAGGCTTCTGGCTTGTGTTTCGCCTTCTAACGCAGCCAGCCGCCTTGATTCAGCTTCATGGATTAAGGGGTCACTTTGAAGAGCCCGCTGATAGACTTCGAGTAGAGATGCGGAATGAGCTATTTGTATCAACAAGATATTGATAGCAAAAAATTTCAGAATTTTTATTAAATGTTTCATGTGCATTTTTCTTATTATAAATGATTACGGAACTTATCTTGAGATTTTCTTATCAATATTGTTGAATATTTTGATCAACAGATTGTGCCCATTCATTAATTCCACCTTCAATGTTAGCCACTTCTGTAAATGATTTATTTATAAGGGCCTCTGCTACTTTTGCACTTCTAATTCCAGAACGACACAGCACCGCAATAGGGTCATCTTTTTTAAGCTCATCCAGTTTTTCTTCTATATTATTCATTGGTATGTTAATGGAATCGGAAATATTTGAAATTTTTATTTCCCATGGTTCCCTCACATCAAGAAATTGCCATTTTCTTTTTTTATTTTTAAGCTCAATAAATTCTAGTGGTGATAGTTTTTTGTAAAATTTTTCCTTCATTTTTTCTTCTCACCTTGGGTTATATTTATTTTATCAGATTGAATGATTTTTTTTGCTATTACAACTGTGTGAATAGATAAGAAAGGTGAAGAAGTGTCAGGAATAAAAAAACCGCCTAATTAGACGGTTTTTTTGTGTTAATAAATACTGTTGACTACATCAATGGAACAATCAGAAGCGCCACAATATTTATTATTTTTATAAGAGGGTTGATTGCGGGGCCTGCCGTATCTTTATATGGATCACCTACAGTATCACCTGTGACGGCAGCTTTATGTGCATCGGATCCTTTTCCTCCGCAATTGCCATCTTCGATATATTTTTTTGCATTATCCCATGCACCTCCCCCTGTGGTCATAGATATCGCTACAAATAGTCCAGTAACTATGGTTCCAAGCAATACTCCGCCCAAGGCTTTTGGACCCAAGATCATCCCTACTGCTATTGGAACTAGAATTGGTAATAGCGAAGGTATAATCATTTCTTTGATTGCAGCTTTTGTTAATAAGTCGACTGCCCGACTGTAATCCGGTTTACCGGATCCTTCCATAATACCTGGGATTTCTTTGAATTGACGTCTAACCTCAGTTACAACAGAACTCGCTGCTCTGCCCACTGCTTCCATGGCCATAGATCCAAATAAGAATGGAACTAATCCACCAAGGAATAAGCCGATAATTACAAGATGATCAGATAAATCGAAATTCACTAAAATATTATTTGCTTCTAAAGCGTTTGTGTAATCAGCAAATAGAACAAGTGCAGCCAATCCTGCCGAACCAATTGCATAACCTTTAGTGACAGCTTTGGTAGTATTGCCTACAGCATCTAGCTGATCGGTAATATCTCTTACTTCGGATGGCAATTCTGACATCTCAGCTATACCGCCAGCATTGTCAGTTATTGGACCAAATGCATCTAAAGCCACAACAACACCAGTCATTGATAGCATTGAAGTGGCAGCAATTGCTATATTGTATAGTCCCGCCATTGCATCGCCTTCAGGAGCCAACTCGAAAGCACCCCATATGCTCGCACATACAGCGATAACTGGCATTGCTGTTGATTTCATAGAAATACCTAAGCCGGCAATAATATTAGTTGCATCACCGGTTAACGAAGCTTCAGCAATATTCTTAACGGGTGCGTATTCGGTACTTGTGTAGTATTCAGTAATAATAACCATTGCTGCTGTGAGCGCCAAACCAATAATTGCTGAACCGAATATACCAGAGGCGTTTCCTGTTCCTGCCATCATTATATTGGTGATGGGGTAGAAGGCTATAGCGGCCAAGAGACCTGATACAATCATGCCTTTATAGAGCGCCCCCATCACTTTTCCGCCATCCGACGTCTTGACAAAGAATGTTCCTATGATTGAGGCAACTATTGATATCGCTCCAAGCACTAATGGGTAAATAGCCATGACGCTGCCATATTCTGATGCAAGAAGTGAGCCCAAGAGCATTGTAGCAATTATCGTTACTGCGTATGTTTCGAAAAGGTCTGCTGCCATTCCCGCGCAATCACCAACATTATCACCAACATTATCTGCTATTACTCCTGGGTTTCTTGGATCATCTTCTGGTATCCCTGCTTCCACCTTACCCACAAGATCTGCACCAACATCAGCTCCTTTAGTAAAGATACCACCTCCAAGACGAGCAAATATTGATATTAATGATCCACCAAAAGCTAATCCAACTAGAGAATGGATAGCATCTTCAGATGGTATACCCATATTTAGGAGAATAAGGTAGTAACCTGCCACACCAAATAAACCTAGACCAACAACGAGTAATCCTGTTATTGCGCCTCCTCTAAAAGCAATATTTAATGCTGGATTTACTCCGACTCTTGCAGCTTCTGCAGTTCTAACATTAGCTCTGACTGATACAAACATCCCAATGTAGCCAGCTAATGCTGAGAATATTGCACCAATCGCAAATCCAATGCCCGTGGAGATGTCAATGAAATAGGTGAGTAGAATAAATAACAAAAGACCTACGATACCAATAGTATAATATTGTCGGTTCATATAGGCATTTGCACCTTCTTGGATATCGTGTGCAATTTCTTGCATTCGATCGTTTCCAGCCGACTGTGAAATTATCCAACGAGCTGATAAGGCTCCGTATAGAACAGCTAAAGCACCTGCTGATATAGCCAACCATAGAGCAAAGGCATCCGTCATTTTATTTCTCCCTATATTTTCCTAAAGACAGTTGTTTTGGTTTTCAAAAAGAAATTGAACGATAAAATTTATCAATTATTTTTTTCGGTCGCAATCATACCACAAAATTATTATTTAATAGCTTGGTTACAGCAATATTTTTAAGTTTAATTCTTTTGGGCATACCTTTCTGATAAGGAGGATAATCTTCACCTTGGATAAGAGGTTCTATATATTGCCTACAAGCTTGTGTAATCGAATAGCCATCTTTAGAGATAAACTTTCTAGGTAACATCTTTTCCCTATTAGCAATTTTGGATAAATCTGCATATTCTATTTTCCATCTATAGGGTTCATTCGAGATTCTTTTGATAACAGGCATGATCGCAGTTTGTTTTTTTATTGCCATTTCAACTGCCGCCTGACCGACAGCATAAGCTTGCCTAACATCTACGGCTGAAGCAATATGCCGAGCCGAACGTTGGAGATAGTCTGCAATAGCATAGTGGTATTTTAAACCCAATTTGTCTGAGATCATTTGCGCTAAAACAGAAGCAACTCCTCCAAGTTGAGCATGACCAAAAGCATCTTTGGCTCCTGTTTCTGCTAAAAATTTTCCATTTTTATAACGAGCTCCCTCACTCGCTACAATTACACAATGATCATATTTTTTTATACTTTCATTTACTTTTTTTAGGAACTTCCTTTTATTAAAAGCAATCTCAGGAAATAAAATAATATGCGGCGCATCATCTGTATTTATCTTTGCAAGACCACCAGCGGCAGCTATCCATCCTGCGTGCCGACCCATGACTTCTAAAATGAAGACTTTTGTAGATGTTTTTGACATTGAAATGATATCCATTGCAGCTTCTTGTATAGAAACTGCAACATATTTTGCAACTGAGCCAAATCCTGGGCAATTATCTGTGATCGGAAGATCATTATCTACTGTTTTGGGAATCCCTATACAGGTAACAGGAAAGCCCATTTTTTTGCTAATTAAGGAAACTTTATGAGCAGTGTCCATTGAATCGTTACCACCGTTGTAAAAGAAATAACCAATATTGTGTGCTCTAAAGACTTCTATGAGGCGTTCGTATTCTGTTTTATTTTCTTCTATTCCTTTCAATTTGTATCGCGCTGATCCAAATATACCACCAGGTATGTTTTTTAAATTTCCTATAATCCTTTTTGATTCACGATTTGTGTCAATCATGTCTTCTTGAAGCGCACCTATGATCCCATTTCTTCCAGCATATACATTTGAAATAATATTCTTATAACGTCTTGAGGTTTCAATGACACCGCAAGCTGTCGCATTAATTACAGCTGTGACACCGCCTGATTGGGCATAAAATGCATTCATTGCTTTCATATTTCACCTAAAAGATTAAACTAAATTGCAATGGAAGCATAACTCAAACTAGGCTTATCGTCACCGGTTAGAGTATCTTAGTTTAATCATTGTTTTTATTGTCGGTATTTTTGTTCGCCTGTATTAGAATATATTTATTATATTAAGGGTTATAGTAACAAGATGAGAATTGTATTACTTGGTGCTCCAGGATCTGGTAAGGGTACGCAGGCACAGAGATTAATGAAAGAGAAGAATATCCCTCACATATCTACTGGGGATATGCTGCGTTCAGCCGTCAAATCTTCAACAGCTTTAGGCATTGAAGCAAAAAAAATAATGGAGTCAGGAAGGCTTGTTTCAGATGATCTAATGATAGGTTTGATTGAAGAACGATTGTTAGCAAAAGATACTGAATGCGGTTTTATACTTGATGGTTTCCCGAGAACAACGAAACAAGCAAAAGATCTTCAAGTATTATTGGAGACAATTGATAAACCATTAGACAGTGCGGTCTTAATGAATGTGAATCTTGAAATTTTAATGAAAAGATTAGTTGGAAGACGAACTTGTTCGATTACAGGAAAATTATTGAATATCTATTTCTCAAGTGAAAAGGAACTGGAGGATTGCATTAATGCGGGTGGTGAACTTTTAAGAAGAAAAGATGACAATGAGGAGACTATTAGGAATAGACTCCAAGTTTATCAGGATCAGACAGAACCTTTGGTTAGTTATTATCAAGCAAAAAAACAATTAAAGAAAATTAATGCCGAAGGTGCAATGGATGAGGTATATCAACGATTGACTGATATTCTTTAGTTCTAAATATTTACGTACCTTTTAGCTCAAAAGTTCTAGTAATTGGTTACCGATAACTTCTTTTCGCCAACCTTGAGTAAATTTACTGTTAATATTTCCACTTAATAAGGATTTCATTTCCTTCTTAGAGGCTATGATTTCTGGTGATATTTCTAGTTCCTCACTTTTATTTAATACTAATTTTTGCATTTCGTTTAAGGCTTTCTTTTGTTTTTCATTCATTTTGGATTGTGCAACATAATTTTTATTGGAGAGTTGGGCGTCTCTTAATATTTTTATTATTTCTTCTCCAGAATACTTGATGATTGCGTTTGGTAAATTACTTATGCCATAAAAATCAGACGTAGATTTTATGTTTGATGACGCCAAATTGAACAATGTTTTGTCTTTTAAGATCCATTTTCTAGGAAGATCTTTTTTGATGGCCTCTTTTTCTCGCCATTCTGCAAGTAAATGAACTGCTTTTTTAGTTTTACCTGATAGGTATTGAGCGCCTTTAATTCTATTTATTGCCTCCTTTGGCTTGTTATTATAAAGATCCTTATTCAGAAGATTATTGGAATCCTCTTGCGCCCAAATTAATCGTCCTGACTTTTCTAACATTTCAGAAAGTGATTCATGCAGATCAAGTAAAAATTCAACATCTTCACCGGCATATTCGATCATTTCTCTCGAAAACGGTCTTTTTGACCAATTTGCTCGGGTTTGATTCTTCTTTAAAATTTTTCCACATAGCTTTTCTACTAATGATGCATAACTGATTTGCGGCGAGAATCCAACCAATCCTGAGGCTATTTGGGTATCAAAAATTTGAGCAGGTAAGATTTTTCCTGTTTGATATATTATTTCGAGATCTTGTCTTGCGGAATGGATTACGCATGATGAATTAGATAAAGTATGCCAGAAATCTTTCAGTAATTTACTGGAAAGCACATCTATGCAATATATTGATTTTGGTGTGGCGACTTGAACAAGACATAATTGTGCGAAAAATGTTCTCTCTCGCATGAATTCTGTGTCAACAGCGATATGTGATTGATCCTTAATTTCATTATTAATATTAATACTTATATCGGTTTCAATTAATTGCGGTTTAGTCATTATTTTTTGATGGGAGAATATTATATTGGCAGCATATCATGAGAATATGATTAAATTGTCTTTATATGAGATGAGTAGATCATGACAAAATTGATACAAAATTTCTTTGATATAATTATGTTACGAAAAGGGCCGGACATTATCCCGTCTTCGTGGCTGGTTTTTCTTGTAGCATTTTCTTTGTTAATACTTTCTTCGTCTAGTGTAATTCTATTAATTGAAAGCCCAAGCAATCAAAGTCCATTAATTAATTTATTAGCATACTTTGGCGGTATTTTGTTTTATGTTGGTGTGTTAGCTTTTTATGGATATTTTGATCGTGCGCTTCAAACAATTACTGCAATTGTAGCTTGCGGTTCATTAATTACCATCGCATTTGTTCTTGAATTTATTTTTTTTGCCCCATTTATAGGCAAAAATTTTGCCTCATTGATTGCAAGTGTAATTATGTTATGGTCCATTCCTGTTGAAGGTCATATTATATCTTTTGCAATTGAAAAGAAGCGATTTGTTGGCATAGCCATAGCGATTTTGGCTCTATGCTTTCAGTTTTTCTTGCAAATACAGATGTCACATCCAATATAAGAATATGCATATACACATTCTAGGAATCTGTGGAACTTTCATGACTGGAATAGCTGCGATAGCTCAATCCTTAGGCCATAGAGTTACCGGAAGCGATATCAATCTTTACCCACCTATGAGTGACGAACTAAAACGGCTTAATATTGAAGTTATTGGAAATTATGATTCTACCCAATTAAATCAAGATCCGGATTGTGTAATTGTGGGTAATGTAATGACACGAGGCCATGAAGTCATCGAGTCTCTATTAGAAAGAGGGACTGCTTTTAAGTCTGGACCACAATGGCTAGCTGAAAATATTTTAAGAGATCGTTTCGTAATAGCAGTTGCTGGAACACACGGAAAAACAACAACTTCGAGCATGTTATCTTGGATACTTGAAGATAATGGTTATGAACCTAGTTTTTTAATTGGCGGTGTCCCCAATAATTTTGATGCATCATCAAGGATAACTAAGTCAAATTACTTTGTTATTGAGGCTGATGAATACGATACAGCTTTTTTTGATAAACGACCGAAATTTCTCCATTATCATCCAAACACTATATTGATCAATAACTTAGAGTATGATCATGCAGATATATACAGTGATATAGAGGCTATCAAATGGCAATTTCATCAATTGATAAGATTGGTACCGAGGTCAGGCATGATTATTTGTAACGGTCAGGATAAGAATATTCAAGCGGTTGTAGATCTCGGATATTGGTCATCAATTGAAACTTTTGGGGTTAAGGGCAGATATGATTGGACTGGTAAATTTATTGATAGACAAAATATTTCAGTCACGGGTAAAGATTTGTCTTCCTTTAGTGCAGAATGGAAATTAAATGGATCCTACAATCTTGAAAATGCATTAGGGGCAATAGCTGTGGCAAATAGCATTGGAATTACTCCTCAAGATTCTTTAAGATCGTTGGGCACGTATAAGGGCGTTAAACGTCGTTTTGAGTGTATTGAAAACATTTCTGACATTATTATATATGATGATTTTGCGCATCATCCAACCGCAATCAAAAGAACGATTCAAGATGTATGTGAGCTGCATGCGGATCGTCCTGTTATTGTCTCGATAGAGCTTCGATCTAATACGATGAAGTCAGGAATACACAATCAAAAATTACTGGAATCGTTGATTAATCTTGAGTATGTAGCTTTTCTTTCGCCTAAAGATTGCCAATCGAAACTTGAAGAAGAAGAGTTATTCAACAAGGAGAATATGCATGTGTTTTACGAGCCAACTAAATTAGTCTCCGCTTTATTATCTGTTTTGCATCCAGAGACTGCGTATGTTTTTTTAAGTAATGGAGATTTTTGCGGTGCCAAAGATCAATTAATTTCAAAATTAAAAACAAATCGAGGGTAATAGGTATGTCAAATATTACCTTTTCAGGGCGCGCATTACTTTTTCTGCTGCCATAAGCGTTAGATCAATTTCATTTTGAGTATGCGCTGAAGACATAAACCCTGATTCAAAGGCAGACGGAGCAAAGTAAATATTCTCTTGTAGCATACCGTGAAAGAATTTTTTAAAAAGTTTGATATCAGATTTCATGATCTCTTTGAAATTTTTTGCGGGACCATTTTCGTTAAAAGTAAATCCAAACATACCGCCATAATGATTTACTTCAAGAGGGAGATGATACTTTTGTGCTATTTTCTTCATGCCTGACATCAAAGTATCACATTTTAAATTTAACGAAGTATAGAAGTCTTTTGTTTCAAGTGATTCTAATGTAGTCAAGCCTGCACACATTGCAATCGGATTCCCAGATAGGGTGCCAGCCTGGTAAACAGGGCCTTCCGGTGATAGGTGCGACATAATATCTTTACGACCTCCAAATGCAGCTGCGGGGAGTCCACCTCCTATTATCTTACACAAGGTGGTTAGATCTGGTTTAATATCAAATATTGATTGAGCACCACCTTTGGCAACACGGAATCCAGTCATAACTTCATCAAAAATAAGTATTGAATTATTTTTGATGCAATTCTCTTGAATGCTTTCGAGAAAGCCAGGTTTTGGAGCAATCATATTCATGTTACCTGCAATAGGTTCTACGATTACGCATGCAATATTTTTTCCTATTTCTTTGAAAACTTTATTGACAGATTCTATGTCATTGAATTCTATAGTCACAGTATGTTCGGCAATTGATTCTGGAATACCTGGTGAGCTTGGGACGCCGTGAGTCAAGGCACCTGAACCTGCTTTAATAAGCAATGAGTCAGCATGCCCATGATAGCAACCTTCAAATTTTATAATAATATTCCTATTCGTAAATCCTCGAGCCAGTCGGATTGCACTCATTGTTGCTTCAGTCCCAGTACTTACCATTCGAATCCGTTCGATTGAGGGCATAAACTCACAAACTTTTTTAGCAAGAGATGTCTCAATGGTAGTGGGGGCACCAAAACTTAACCCATTATTTATTGCGGTCTTTAGAGTTTTGATAACGGGTGGATAAGCATGACCAAGGATCATCGGTCCCCATGAGCCAACATAATCGATCATTTTACGATTGTCTTCAGTTTGAATCCAAGCGCCTTTTCCGGATTTAAAGAAGATTGGCTCTCCA
>JAYZHY010000108.1:0-2747 GCA_036166115.1 Pseudomonadota bacterium
GTATTTTTTTGAACAAATAAACGTTTAAGTTCAGCAGTTGCCGTAGGCAATAAATTAAATAAAGATAGAAGCACTGACCACTGTTTTTCCTCATAATGAGGCGGAGGCAGGTATCTAACCATGTGAAGCAAATCTCTTAAAAAATTATCTGATGTTAAGTCATCAATTATCTTCTTAAGAGTTTTTTTGTGATTTTTCTCTGTGACAGGAAACCCAATTTTCTTATCTATTCTTTTTCTCCACATCCCATCTTTTGTTAACAAAAGATTTGCAATCAGAATCCAATCTTTATTGTGTTCATAGTCGAATAAGGGGCCTACTGAATGTTGCGAATTTAGCCAAGTATAATTCGGATTATTTATGCTTAAATAAGAGAAAAGCGGTTTCATTGCTGAAAATTGTTTCTCTGGAAAAGCGGAGCAAAGTTTTTTTTGATGTTCGGAGATTATTTGTTGTATATTTTTTTCAAGTTTACATCTCAATCTTAAAGCGTGATTCTCACTAATATTTACACCTGAACCAATCAAATATGACCATTGATCCCTCATCTCAAGCATTTTTGTTAAATAAATAACATATCTATTCAAATTGCCATCAAGATGAAACAGAATATTTTCTGCATCTTTATTAGTAGTTTCAGAAGACAATAAAAAATTTAGCGCCGAAATTGCTGATTCATGATATATGGATTGTAATTCCCTATCAGTGCCAATCTTTCTATTAATGCCAAATTTTGAGGAAACAGGTGATCTGCTTACAATTTCTGCACAAAAAGAATCCAATGTAGATATCTTTATACGGTGATTGGCTTTAATCAAGTCCCATTTATTTTTTTTATCTGCCTGCAATACAGACTTGGCGAGTTTGATGGTTTTGATCTCATGCTCTTTACTTGGTTCAACTTTGTTATTTGCATTTTCCAAGGCATTTAAAACCCTTTGCTTTATTTCATGTGCAGCTTTATTCGTGAAAGTGATCGCTATTGTTTCTTCAGGTTGCGTCACAAAGGAAAGTGACTTTAAATATCGCTGAATGAGTAATTCTGTTTTGCCTGATCCTGCAGGTGCCTGAACAATAAATGACTTACTGATATCGAGCGCCTTAACTCTTGCTAACCTATCTGCTTTTAATAAATTTTTATTTGTATTCATCTCTATATTCTTTGATGCGACTTAAAACATGCAAAAATCGATATGGGTTATCATTCTTTGAGTGAAGCTCGACATGAATTCTATTATCACCATCAGATATTTTTTTGATAATCGAATAAACTTGGTTTACTCCTTTCTTAATTTTATCGTTCGTACCATTTGATACATTCTCATCAACATTGGCGCTAACTGAATCAATAACAATTTCGTTATCATTCATGAATGTCACAAAAGAGACAGTTGATACTAATTTGTTAAAGGCTGCTGCATAAACGAAGAGTTGGATTGATTTAATATCTTGATTGCTATCAAGAATCTTTCTAGCGATACCAGTCTTATAATCTATAATATGAAAGGAACCGTCAGCACACTTATCGATTCTGTCAACTTTTAGATTCAATTCTAGATTGGCGTATTTTAATTTAAGATTTTTTTCGAGAATCATAACTTCAAAATTATGACGTTTAACTTCATCAGCAATAAAGTTCAGCATTAATTTTTCGGTTCTTTTTTTCTCATAAAGAATAAGTATTTTTTGTACCGCATCATGAGGCTGTTTTAATTGATCAGTAAATACAAAATCGGTTGCATTCTTCACGTTTTCTTTTATTTCAGAAGCACTCCAAGACTTAAGTTCATCTACTGATAGGTTAGAATAAAATAACCTAGCTAATGAAGCATGAACTAAATTACCCCTCATTAAAGGGCTTATCCCTCGACTAAATTCATTCGGTTTAGTAATTCTCAATCTGCCTAAAGCAAACGCACAAAAAGGGTCCTCTAGATATTTTTGGATAGTATTTGTTCCGCCTTTCAAATATTCAATATTATTAACCTTGAAAGAAGGCTCTTCGATAATAGAGGTGTGGGATTGGCCATCAAGTATCGTGGCCGCATACCAACCAGGATCAAGATTTTCAACTTCAGTGTCAAAATTGATGTCCACCTGTTTAGTAAATGATAGCTCCATATCATCTCTATTTACTGACCAACTGTAATTAATATTTTTTGCCGATTTAGATAAAACGTTTAAAAGTCTTTGTTGCGAGTCGATCCAATTCGATGAATTTAAATTTCGGAAGTTGTATTTCTTTTGTGTCTCTATTGAAATAAACGATAATTTATTTTCAGCCCCTGGCCATTGCTGGTCATCCATTCCTGATAACCATAAATAGTCAAACTCCATTCCAACTGCTTCTGAATGATTCATAATGCTCACTAAACTATTAGTACCTTCTGGCTGGAACATGGTTCTTTCTGATTGATTTATTAATTGCTTCAGAAAAAAAGAAAGCGTAACTATTGAATCATCTTTATTCGTTGTATCGATTTCCCTCAAAAGTTCATTCCAACGCCTTATTAATTGCTGTTCAATGTTATTCCAATACTCTATTCTCGGCCATCCAAACTTTTCTAGATCTTTATTAATTATTTCAATCCAATCACGAAGTACTTTTTTTTCTTTTGAATGATTCCTTGTGTTGGCAATGATTTCAAATTTTCCTATGACATTTAGTTCACTTTCGGTCGACTCTTTTTTCATTGCATCTATAAAATTCTCAACAGTCCATTTCTTAATTGGCATAAGTCTGACTC
>JAYZHY010000109.1:0-3300 GCA_036166115.1 Pseudomonadota bacterium
ACTTAATAACGACTGTAATGCGATTTTGGAAATTGATTGGCAAGGAGCTATGCAGGTTCGAAAATCTATACCTACTTGTACTTCCATTTTTATCATGCCTCCATCAAAAGCAGCGCTGCACGAAAGACTAACCAATAGAGGAACAGACACCAAAGTCACAATTAAGCAGCGTATCAATGAATCTGAAAGAGACATGTCACATTGGGGTGAATTTAATTATTGTATAATCAATGATGATTTAGAGCTTGCGAGTAAAGAGCTTGAATTAATCTTTTCTTCTTCAAGTAAACACAATTGCACGAAAAATCCAAAATTAATAAAAAAAATTAACAAGATATTGTGTAGTTAACTCATAAGTAGGTTAGAATTATGTAACTAAGTGGTCAAAAAGTATAGGAGTTAAAATGGCCAGAATAACTGTAGAAGATTGTATGACTAAAGTTGAAAATATTTTCGATATGATTCTTCTTGCCTCAAAAAGGGCAAAAAGGATTGCAAACGGAGCAGAACCGCTTGTTGAGAGAGAAAATGATAAACCAACAGTAATTGCTTTAAGAGAGATTGCTGATGGAAAAATGAACGACGCTGTACTTGAAGAAATAGATCAGATAACTACGAATGAACAGCTACAAGAAGAGGAATCTGATATAATTATGCCGCTTCAAAGCTTATCTGTAGGAAGATAAAAAATCTTTAATTCTCAATAATGACATCTTCGCATTATCCTGCTGAAAATAACTGACATGGGTTACGCGAATTCAATTCGTAATAAAATTACAAATCACTCAAGGAAGCCAGAAAAGCTATTCCAAATACTCCTTGAATCAATTTCAAGCTATCTGACCTCATCAGATAGAGCCCTTATAAAAAAGGCATATGAATTTAGCGCTCATGCTCATGAGGGTCAAACTCGTTTAAGTGGAGAACCATATATATGTCACCCTCTGTCTGTTGCGCAGATATTAGCGAATATGCAAATGGACAAACAAACTATTTCAGCTGCACTTTTGCACGATGTAATTGAAGATACAAATATCACTCTTAATGACATAGAAAATGACTTTGATGCAGAAATTGCTTCTCTTGTTGATAGCGTGAGTAAACTTGATCAAATAAAATTTTACGATAAGGCAGAAGCACAAGCAGAAACATTTCGAAAAATGATTATGGCAATGGTTAAAGATATTCGCGTTATTTTAATAAAGCTTACTGATCGACTCCATAACATGCGGACATTAGAGTATCTTCCAGAAAATAAAAAAAAACTTAAAGCAAAAGAAACCCTTGATATTTATGCCCCAATTGCAAACCGATTAGGCATCAACGAGATAAAAAATGAATTAGAAGATCTGGGCATTCGCCATCTTTACCCATACCGTTATAAAGTTATTGATAAAGCCATACAAAAAAGCAAAGGAGGTCAAAAAAGAATTGTAAAAACTATATCTTCAAGGATCTCAAAAGCCATGGACCAAGAAAAAATAAAAGGCGCTGTTATTGGCAGAGAGAAACAACTGTATAGCATTTACAAAAAAATGAAAATCAAAAAACGATTACTCAATGACATCGTTGATGTCTATGGTTTTAGAATTATTGTAAATAACGCAAAACATTGTTATCAATTAATTGGATTAGTGCATAGTTTATACAAACCAATGCCAGGACGATTCAAAGATTACATAGCAATACCAAGAATTAATGGCTATCAATCCTTGCACACAACCTTATTTGGTCCTAAAGGCATGCCGATTGAAATTCAAATTCGTACAAAAGACATGGATCGCGTTGCAGAATCAGGTGTGGCAGCTCACTGGAAATACAAATCAAAAGAGAAGAATCTAACCAGCCCTCATAAACAAGCAGGTCAGTGGCTTAAAGGTGTTGGTGAATTTCAACAAAACATGAGTTCATCCGAATTTTTAGAAAATTTTAAGATAGATTTATTCCCAGATAAAATATATGTCTTTACGCCTAATGGCGATATTATGCCTCTTCCAAAGGGAGCGACAATCATCGATTTTGCTTATGCTGTTCATACAGATGTGGGAAATCAATGTATTGAAGCTGAAGTAGATAGAGAGCGCTTCCCTTTAAGAACAATCTTACAAAGCGGCCAAACCGTTAAAATAATAACCGATCGAAAAGCAAGCCCTAACCCAAATTGGATAAATTTCGCCGTTACCGCAAAAGCACATTCAAGTATTCAGCATTATTTGAAGAATATTCGTAAAAGTGATGCTTATGAACTAGGAAAAAAATTACTCAACACAGCCCTTACGGAAATTGATACAACATTACGAAAAATTGGTAAAAAACGTCAGAAAGAAGCATTAAAAGAATTGGGCGTTAAAAATTTAAATGCCCTTTATCAGCAAATTGGTTTTGGTGATAGATTGGCGCCATTGACAGCTAGATATCTTGCCCTACAAGATAACAAAAAAACAAATAAATCCCACACAAACCTTGTAATTAAAGGGACTGAAGGAATGGTTCTGACCTATGCTCATTGTTGTTACCCTATTCCTGGCGACAATGTTATGGGTTACATGAGCTCCGGTCGAGGGGTGGTGATTCATAAACACAATTGCAGAAACTTGAGAATATTTCGCAAACACCCAACAAAATGGCTTGCTGTTAGTTGGAATGAAAATCTCGATAGAGAATTTTCTAGTCAAATTCATGTTGAAACCGAAAATAAAACTGGTGTTTTAGCCGAAGTGGCAAGCACAATCGCCGATTCAAAATCTAATATTGAGTCCGTTGATGTTTCAAGTCACGAAGACTATTCTGAATTAATATTTACTTTAAGCGTCAAAAATAGAACCCATTTAGCTAGTATTATAAGAAATATACGAAAAATGAAAAATGTTCATCGTATTTCACGTGAAAAATCCTAACCCTTAATGTTACCGAGGAGCAACTCTTGAAGCACAATATTCATACAAACAAAGCGCCACAAGCAATTGGTACATACTCTCAAGCTATTTCAACTGGCAATTTAACTTTTATTTCCGGTCAAATTCCATTAAATCCTGAAACCATGGAAATGGTAGAAGGTGATTTTAAAGCAAGGGCCCACCAAGTTTTTAAAAATATTAAAGCCATTGCAGAAGCTGCTGATGGAAATCTAGACAATATTGTCAAATTAACTATATTCCTTACAGATTTGGAAAACTTCGTCGCAGTAAATGAAGTTATGGCAGAATATTTTGAAAGCCCATATCCAGCAAGAGCTGCTTTAGGCGTCTCTTCTCTCCCAAAAGGTGCAGATATTGAAGCTGAAGCCATCTTAGCTCACAA
>JAYZHY010000110.1:0-4402 GCA_036166115.1 Pseudomonadota bacterium
CTCAATTTATTAATTATTGCCAACAATGCCGATCTTCCAATAGAGATCCAAAGCTGGGGCTACACATTGACGCAAGCAGCTAATCTACATCTTATGCTAGCGAATCCAAGCACCAGATTCTTTGAAAACCCAATGCCCTCTAACGCCTATGAATTTGGAATCAAGGGTGATAACTTAGTTAAGCAAGGAAGAGCAACTGCCCCAAAAGATGACGGCATAGGCATTGTGGTTGATTGGAATATTTTAGAAAGCGCAGATTTTTATAATAAGGTAAGCAGGAAAGTTAATGAGTAAAATAGCAAGAAGGGATTTTATTAATGGCGCTTTGATGGTGGCTGGAACATCTGTTTTACCAAACTACGCTTCCAGTCAAATCGCTATGGCAGCATTACAACCATCTTACTACCCCCCATCACTTAATGGTTTACGCGGGAGTCATCCCGGCTCAAATGAGCAAGCACATGCACGGGCATGGAACAAACAAACAGATTGGGGTCAAACTTCTGATTTAAAAGAAGAGTATGACTTAGTTGTTGTTGGCGGAGGCATTAGCGGATTAGCAGCTGCTTATTTTTATCAGCAAGAGCATGGCAGAGGTAAAAAAATACTTATACTGGATAACCACGATGATTTTGGTGGTCATGCAAAACGCAATGAGCATGATGTAGAAGGTAATCTTCTTATAGGTGAAGGTGGCTCAGAATCAATTGAGCAAACGCGAGCGCTTAGTAGTGTTGTCCTCAATCTATTTGACGATTTAGGTTTAAATTTAGATCGGTTTAAAATCACATATGATTCTAATTTTTTCAAAAAACATGGTCTTGGCGCTGCAACTTATTTTAATAAGAAAGTGTTTGGCGAGAATAAGTTAGTAAAGCATCCGTATGGAGATTATCCCGGTTTTATGGAAGGACTTTTAAAATCGACACTTTCTTATGAGCAAGCTGCAGAAGAAGCGCCGTTAAGCAAAATGGGTAAACAACAATTGTTAAGAGTAATGCAAGGCAATCCAAAGATATTAAACATACCAAAATCACAATGGCAACAATATATACAAACGCATTCTTATTTTGATTACCTGACTAATACATTAGGCGTTGATAACCCTGGAATACTTACGATGGCTAGGAATTCCATTGTCGATTATGGAGGCACGCCAGATACCATGACTATGCAAGAAGCAATAGAGGGCAGTGCGTTAGGAATGAATGCTATTAACTGGAAGGATGCTTTCGCAGAGGGATCAGCGCCCGTCGATTATATTGATAAAGGTGATGGAACATATGCAGCAGAAGATCCTTTTATTCACCATTTTCCAGACGGTAATGCAACGATCGCACGTATGCTAGTTAAGAAGATGGTTCCCGAAATTGGGCCTGGAGAAAATGTTGAAGAGATAGTGCTGTCCAGATTTAATTATGACAAATTAGATTTGGCCACAAATAATGTTCGCATTCGATTAAGCAGTACTGTCGTCAACGTTAAACATCTTGGTAATCCGCACAATTCTGATGCTGTGGCAATCAATTATGTTCAGGGTAAAAAATCATACGCAGTTAAAGCAAAAAATACCATTCTAGCTTGCTACAACATGATGATTCCGCATATTGTTTCAGATTTACCTGAAGATCAGTATATAGCACTAAGTAAATTATCGAAGATCCCATTACAATTCTCTAATGTTGGATTGAAAAATTGGCGAGCAATGAAGGAAATTGGGGTAGGTATGGCAATGTCACCAGGAAATATTCATCAAGCAATAAATATGGATTTTCCAGTTAGTGTTGGTGGTTATGAATATACCAAATCACCTGATGACCCATGCATTCTTCATATGCGTTGCTGCCTTCAAGGAGATACTCCAGGAGCCCCTTCAATTCAGCAATTCAAAGAAGCCAGATACAGAATGTTGGGCTTGAGATTTAGTGATTATGAAATGGAAATTAGAAGCCACTTGAATGGAATGTTCCCAAAAAATTTGTTCAATTTTGATCGAGACGTTCAAAGTATAACGATCAATCGCTGGGCTCATGGTTATTCTTATGGTAATGCTGGTCCTGTTGGACGCCGACCATTTGGCAGAATTACTATTGCTAATAGTGACGCCGTAAATAGCTCTCTTGTCCAGAGAGCTATTGATGAGGCATGGAGAGCAGTAAATGAACTGGGGTAATTACGTTTGCTTGAGTCATAATAAATATAAATTTATTTATTTTATTGCTCTTCTTAACTTATCCATTTTTTCTTACGCAGCTAGTAACGAGCAATTTTTGCTTAATTACCCAAATCTTGAAGATTCATATAGTGAAGTAATTCTTGAAAATGAGCATGTCGTTTTACAGAAGCTTATAGTGGGTCCAGGAGAGTGGGAGGGTATTCATAGTCATCCAGGTAATCAGATTTATGTTCATATAAAGGGCGGATTTTGGTCTGGAAGGTTGGGTGGAGAAATTGAATACGAAAGAGAATTTGATGAAGATGGTTCTGTTGGTTGGATGGATGCCATACCAATTGAAGCAGGGCATGAATCGGGCAATAGCGGTGATGAACCAATCGAGTTGATTTATGTAACCCTAAAAGGTGGCAAGCCGATCTTTCCTGAAGTTGATCGTTTACCGCAGGTATACCCCAATACACCTTTGCAGTTGATCTTAGAAAATGAACGACTTATTGTGCAACGAGTAAAAGTTAAGCCTGGTGAATGGGAAGGGATTCACAGTCATTCTGGCGGTCAAATTTATATTCATATTCAAGGCGGTATGTGGTCAGAGCGTCGTGGAGGAGTTCTATATCCCGGCACAGAAATAACAAAAACAGGTGCAGTAGGCTGGATGGATGAGATTCCACTCGATGTTGGTCACGAAAGTGGTAATACTGGTGATACTGTTATTGATCTTATTTGGGTGACACTTAAGTAATATAGATCGAAAAAGAGTTTTGATATGGTGGATATTAGAAAAATTGAGACCTTTATCACGAAAGAGGTTAAACAAGATAAAACTTACTCGACGATCAAATCTTTTTTACTTTTAAAATTGACAACAGAATGTGGGTTAGAAGGTTGGGGTGAAGCATTCATTTCAAATGGACGTGAGAAAAATGTCGAAGAATTAATACATAATATTGGAAAGAATAAAGCACACGTTAATTCTATCGATCCATTAAAATTCAGTAATAGCATAGATCTGGCAGATGAGCAGGGCGCTGATTTTGATTTAATGTGTGCATTAAGTGCATTTGAAATGGCACTTTGGGATATTTCAGGAAAAATTCAAGACAAAAGTTTAAGCGGCTTATTTGTAGAATCAAATAAAAGTTCAATTCAAATCTACGCCAACACATGGAGTGATGTTAGGTTCAATAATAATGATGTGTTGAATAATGCAATTTCTCAAATCGATGAGAATTTCAACAGTATAAAAATTTATCCACTGCAAAATCGCAATGTTAATGAGGCATCTTTGTTTGTGAAAGAGTTAAGAAGAGAGATCGGCGAATCTATAAATATTATGATTGATCTAGAATGCCCAAGTGACACTAGTATTCCCCATGCACTCGAAAAGAAAATTCTTGATTGCAACCCATTCTGGTATGAAGAGCCTATCGAGGGAGATAATATTTTTGATTTAGCCACGTACAAAAAAACCTCAAATTTTAAAATTGTCACTGGAGAGAGGCAATCTGGGATAGAGCACTTTAGTTCTTTGATAAATCAGAATGCTGCAGATATTTTAAATCCCGATATCTCGGCGGTTGGGGGCATTACATATTTGCTTGAAATTGCATCTATAGCCGTTGACCACAATATTTTAGTCTCACCCCATTGCTGGAATTCAATGGCTGTATCAGGTTCAGCAATGATGCATGTTTGCAATATTATGCCAAATAATGAAAGAGCAGAAATATTTCCTGAATACATGTCTTTCATCAAGAATTTTGCGTCACCTGGATTTGAAATACACTCTGGTGAGGCAATATTACTGGATCGCCCTGGTCTTGGGGTGATTATCGATGAAAAAGAATTAAGAAAATTGACGCATAAATACACTTTTTCAAACTGCTAAGAGGGTTTGTGTGTATCATTTACAAGATTAATGAAGGACATCCCTGCATGTTAGACCTTTTTGAAAGGAAATATTGGATCATCATAAGTTTATTTATTATTGCTTGTGATGCAAGTTCTACATTTTCCGTAGCTCCAATTATGGAAACTCCAGTAACCTCAACCTCAACGCCGCTAGTAGATTCGGTTGCGTTATCTTCTGTGGCTTCAAATCTAACTATTAATTTATCTTCTTCGCCGGGCAGTCAAGAACTTGATTATTATGCCAGTTTGAGTTGGTCTTCATCTGATGCAACGTCATGTTTAGCATCAGGGGCATGGTCAGGTACAAAATCAACT